>NZ_JACADT010000263.1:0-6504 GCF_013421635.1 Streptomyces sp. UH6
CGGCCGACCGGGTTCGCGGTCCCGCACCTCGACGAACGATTGGGTGTCTGCCGGGCAGCGAGTCGGGTTCTGGCAGGCTGACCAAGTGAGCGGGAATGTAGAGGCGTCCGGCGACCGGTTCCGAGATCGACGCGAACGCAAGTACGGATATGACTTCCTCGACGAGGTTCTGGTGCGCTGTCCTCGGTGTGATGAGTGCGCCACCGTCACGCCCCACCCCGAGACCCCAGCAGATGAGAAGGCCGCCGACTCCGGGAGCCTGGATCTCCGTCGGCAGCTGTGGTGCCCGGGGTGCGGCTTCTTGAAGGATCGGAAGGTCGACTCTGCTGTCGTGGGCAGCCCTGTCGATCCTTACTTCCAGCGACCGGTGTGGTTGCAGACGAGCTGCTGTGGACACGTCCTGTGGGCCTATAACGTGCGTCATCTCGATCTGCTGGAGGCCTACGTGGGGGCCAAGCTTCGTGAGCGCGGAGAGCTTGTGCCGTGGGCCCCGATGAGTCTGGTTGAGCGGCTTCCCACCTGGCTGAAAGTCGCGAAGAACCGGACCGAGGTTCTGCGGACGATCAGGCGTTTGCGTTCCTCGCTACCTGCCGGTGGGTGATCGAACGCGCGGTGGTCACAGCTCAGGCACGGCCGACGGACATCCGCCGTGACCGTGCCCCAGCTGTGTGACAGAGGGATGAGTTACCGGATTTGCAGGGCATCCGGCTCCTGGCTGTAGCGGTCACCGACGGAAACCTCTCGATGCCGCTTTGCACCCCACACGCTCGGGCTCTGGCTCAGGTTCCGGGGACCACGGTCGGCACGTCGAAGAAGCTGGCCGACAGCATGCGGACCTGCATGTGGCTCAACGTGCCTTGGAAGACCCAGACGTCGTCGACCAGGCCGCTGAAGTACGAACCGGCGTCGGGTCCGGTCCTGCTGCGGCCTATCTGGAAGGAGGTCGCCTTGAACGCCTGGACGTTGCCCACCCACGGCTCCCATGCCGCGCACGCGGGATCGTCCGCGACGCCGTCACCGTCGCCGTCGGCGCAGGCGCGGTCCAGCAGACTCCCGTTGATGTAGAGGCGAGCCTCCTTCGTGACGCCGTCGTAGGCGAGCGCCAGGTGCGTCCAGTCGCGGGCGTCCCTGACCTCGGCGGCGTCGAGGACGGCCACCTCGGCGTCAGCCGCATCCTGATCGGCGATCGACAACCGCCAGGTGCCCACGTCGGGGTATCGCTCGTCCGGAACGAATGCGACCTGGAAGGCCGGGCGATTGCCTCCCTCTGCGCTCATCACTGTGACGCTCTCTGTGGGAGCCTCAGCTGCCTGCGCCCACGCTGTCAGCGTGAAGCTGCCCGACGTGTCGACAGGCATCGTGGCAGCCGTCGCATAGCCGGTGCCGTCCAGCGACAGTCCGCCCACGTCGACCTGCCAGGTGTCCGTCCGGACGGCACCCCCGTGCAGGGTGAGCGCGTTGGCTGTACCGGCCTCGTCCGGGACGGTGACCGGGTCGACGCCTTCGGTCGTCTCGAACGACCAGCGTGACGCGACCTCCTGCTGGAACTGAAGCGTTTCGCCACCAGACCTCGTGCGGTCGAAGAGCCGCACGTCGTCCACCTGACCGGCCTCGCCGGGGGCCGCGACCGCAGCAGCCGGGACGACTCCTCCCATCACAGCGAGTGCCAGCACCGTGGCCAGCGCCCTCGCACCACTGCGTTCCCGCACCTCACTCGGTTCCCGACGCAAAACCGCCCCCCACCATCTCATTCCACTACCTCACTGGTCGTGCTTGAACAGCTTCGATCAGTACATGACACCCACGGCGCCTGGAGACGGCAACGCAATATTTGCCGCCTCCGCCCAGGAAGAGGATCGCGAAACCATCCCTTTCGCCGGACGTCTAGGCCGTTTTGTGTGGCTCAGCGGGCCGACCGGAGGAAGATGCCTGCGACGTGGAGGCCGGCCAGGTAGATGGTTGCCGTCTTCTCGTAGCGGGTGGCGATACCGCGCCACTGCCTGAGGCGGTTGATGCACCGCTCGCGGTGTTGCGCCGCGGGACAGGCAGGCGTGCCATCACCTCGGTGAAGGCGGGCGAGTCGTTGGCCTGTCCGCCGGTCAGGAAGAAGGCCGGTGGGCGGCAGCGGCTGTTGTCCGCGACGTGGATCCTGGTGGTCAGTCCTCTGACGGGCGGCCGGATGGGTATGCAACCCTGGCTAAGCTGCGCAAACAGTGGAATGACATTGACGTTTGGCTGTAGGGGGTCGGGGCGGATGCTGACCGAGGTTGCAGGGGTGCGCGTACCTGTGGGGCGGGCGGCGGAGGCGGCGCGGCTGGTCTGTGAGGAATACGCTGACGACGCGCTGTACCACCACTCTGTGCGTTCGTACTTCTTCGGCGCGGCCTGGGCGGAGGCGCGTGGCCTCGACTTCGATCGCGAGCTGCTCTTCGTCTCGGCGTTGCTGCACGACTTGGCTCTCGTTCCGCCCTTCGACAGCCACACGCTCTCGTTTGAAGAGGCCGGTGGCCACCTGGCCCGCGTCTTCACGGCCGGTCTCGGCTGGCCAGCTGAGCGACGCAATCGGGCAGCTGAGCTGATTGTGCTCCATATGCGCGACGATGTTGCGCCTGAAGTGGATGTGGAGAGCCGGCTGTTGCAGGTGGGGACCAGTGCGGATGTATCCGGGGCGGGCCTGGAAGCCTTCGACCCGTCTTTCACGGACGCACTCGTTGGGGCCTACCCCCGGATGGGCTTTGCCGAGTCCTTCGTACGACTCTTCCAGGACCAGGCGGAGCGTAAGCCGTGGTGCGCGGCCGCTGAGTTGGTAGCGGGAGAGTGGGCGGAACGGACTATGGGCAATCGGCTCGACCGGAGCTGAGGCCGGGCGGTTCAACGGGGGCCCTGCACGATTACCTACGCCCGCGCACCGCCAACGCCCGCCACCCCGACGCCCTGACCGCCCAACGCAAGGAGCGAGCGCGACCGCATCAGCAGCGAGAAGGGCATGCGTTGGGGCAAACGTTGCATCCTTTCCAGCCTACGTGGCCGAGCACCCAGTAGGCCGTGATGCCCTGGCGACCGTAGTTCTTGTGGGCTGTTCGGAGGTGTGACCTGTGGCGGTCCCGGCGGCAACCGGAAAGTTACTGATCATGATGGTGCTAGTTGGCCGCCGCTTTCGTTTCGGTCGGCGCCGGTCCCCATCAGGAGAGTGCCTGTCATGCCCGATGCGACGATCGACTTGCCGATCAGCTTCAGTGTCCCCGCGGAATTCACCCCCATCGACTTCTCGGTGTCCGCAGAGGTCAACACCAACCGGCTGCTCGAAAAGCTGGCGAACGTCGATCCGCAGCCAACCAACGAAGAAACGGCGCATGCCGTCCTGACCCAGCAGACGATGTATGAGCTGTTGTCGGCGGCCGGCGCCGTCTATGCCGGCACCCTGCTGTACAAGCCGACGCAGGAGACGAGGCTGGCCTCGGCAATCCTGACCGTCACCGCCCGGCCCAGCGAACTGTCGAACGAGGACACGGTCCACCGGCTGGCGCGCGCCATGGGGGCCATCTACCAGCACGCGCAGGTCGGTGTGGTCCAGCTGGCACATGGGCCGGCGGTCTCGGTCACCGAGGACCGCAAGGTCGACAGGCCGGTCAACCTCCTCACCGATGGCGGCGGCCCCACCATCGTGCGGCAGATGCATACGTTCGTCCCCATCCCCGGCCGCTTGGCGATGGCGGATTTCGCCATCGCCACCGAGAACCTCGCGGAATGGGAACCCTGTGTCGAGATCCTCGCAGAGGTCTGCCGCACCATCGTGTTTCCCGAGTCGGCATGAACGAGGACAGGATCATGAAAATCCCTCCCTTCGTCCCTGTCCACAAGCAAGAGTTGTGCGATCTCTTCAGCCCGAACATGGACCCGCTGGTTCTCTGCGCCCAGCAGGGGATGGCGCTCTTCACCAGTGATGACAAGCGCGCCGAGTCCATCTTGGGGTGGTCTCCGAGCGAACTCACGGACGTTGACCGCTACCGCATCGATCAGCTCCTGCGCATGTACGTGTTTCAACAGGACCAGATCCTTGACGCCCTGAAGCTCCTGTGTCAGGAACTCTACAACTATCTGCATGGCGACTACCGGCGGCTGCAAAGGCAATACGCCGCCTTCCTTGCGTCCGTCAAGGAAAAGTCAATCGGTGAGAAATGGACAGTGCCGTATCCTCTGCATCCAGGCGGTGCAGTCGGCCTGTACGATGCTGATGTCTCGCGCCAGGTGGGACCCATCCCCATGCTGGAGGCCGGTTACAAGGCCGCGCCCCTCACGTTGGCCAAAGCGCCCGATACGGCCTCGGTAGGCCCGTGGATTATGTGGACCGGCGTACAAAGGAATCGGTTCCAGCCTTCGTTCTGGCGGCTGACGGGCAAAGGGTACCCCCGCGATCGGATTCCCGACGAAGGTCTGTACAACCTGCTCGACACCCTATTGGCCGTCCACGCCGAACTCCAACTCCAGTCCCTGCTCGCTTTGCGCGAAATCACCCGGATCACGGACACCCGGGGCAGGGAATTGCAGTATCTCAGGGTGGAGGCTGCCCGTCAGACGGACGCCGATACCAGCAATGTCTGGGGAGGACTCGGCGATATCACCGGAATCGTCGCAGCGGCCGCCGGCGCCCTTGCTCTGATCCCCGTGCTCACTCCTGTCTGCGGTCCGATCGCCGCGGTCACCGCGCTGACCGCGCTCGGTTCCCACGTGGTGGACACCACGATCAAGAACGACTGGGACAAACCGCTGGCCTTGGTCGGTCTGGCAGCCGACGCCCTCAGTGCTCTTCCAGGCATCGGCGCCGTCGCCAAAAGCCTCGCGGTCGGCCGGGCGGTCACCAAGACCATCGGCGCAGGCGCCAACGCCACCTACAAGGCCCAAGTCGTCGTCCGGAGAGCCGGCATGGCCTTCCTCGCCGAAACCGGCGGCAGCGGTGCTTCCGAGGCCAGCTGGTTGGCCAACTACATCGGCACCAAGGGCGCCGCAGCCGTCGGTGCGAGCGGGAAGAGCGGTCAGATCGCAGGCAAGGTCCTCGAAGGCTCGGTCGGCCTGGCCACCCAGATTCCCCTCGTAGTGGAGAAGGCGTCCGGCGAGGACATGGGCAGCGCCAAGGACTTCGCCTCGGCCGCCGACCTCACCGCCAACATCGGACAGACCATCGGCAGTTTCGACGTCGTCGGTGCCACGAAGAAGGCGCACGCCGTGTCGCTGCAGATCTTTGCCAGAGTGATCGCCCGGCACTGAACCGCCTCACCAGCCAGGCAGGGCCACAGGTGACCGTGCTGCGCACGGTCGTCGTCGTGGCGTACATCGAAGCAGCTGGCCGCTCCTCTGGCCGCACCGGGAAGTTGTCAATCGACGGTTACTCAGGCAACACCAAGCCGGGCCAAGGGCGTTGTGCAGAGACGGGACGCTCCGCCCCTGCGGGAAGCCAGGCAGGTGTCCCCGCCCCCCGTCCGGCCGGGGCCGCCTCCGCCACCTCCGTCGGCTCTGCCGCCTCTGCCGCTACCGCTTCCTCTGCCGCCGGTGTGGCGGCAGGCCCCGCAGGCACGGGAGCACAGGCGGCCGTCCGGGCGGCGCGTGCGGCCCACGGCGCCGTCCAGTCCGCCGCCCACCGGGCGACCAACCCGCCCAACGCACCGGAGCAGTAGCAGCCCATGAACGAGCCGAGGAACGAGGTCCGCCTCTACGGCGGGTGGCGCCGGAGCCGGGGCATCGGCCTGGGGAACCTGACGCCGACCCAGACCGCCGTGGTGATGGGCTGCGTGATGGTCCCGCTGACCGCGGCGATGGTCTCGGGCCGTCTCGCCGCGTTCCTCCTCGCCCCGGCAGCGCTGGTCGCGGGCGTGACGATGGCCCGCTGGCACGGCACCCCACTGGTCGACACGGTGCTGCACGCGGCCCGGTGGCGCTCCGGCCGCCGCGCCGGCCAGCACACCATGACGTCCGGCGTCCTCACCCTCCACGACCAGGACCACGACCTGCCGGGCGTCCTCGCCCCCGTCGTCCCCATCAGCGTGGAGGACGGCGAGGGCGGCCACCTCGGCATGGCGTGGAACCGGCGCACCGGCCACCTGACCGCCACCGTCCTGGTCGCCCCCATCTCCACCGCGCTCGCCAACCGGGACGCCGTCGACACCTGGGTCGGCCAGTGGCACGCCTGGCTCGCGCGTCTCGGCCACACCCCGAGCGTCGCCTGGGTGAACGTCACCGTGGACACGGCCCCGGATCCCGGGAGCACGATCGAGGACTACGTGGCCGGCCGGGTCGATCCGGCGGCCCCGGCCCCGGCGCGGGAGCTGATGGACACGCTGGTGCGGATGTCCCCGTCGGCCAGCGCGCACGTGGAGACCCGGGTCTCCATCACCTTCGACCCGTCACGGGCACCGGACCGGGCGGAGTCGTTCGGCGAGGCCGTCGCCGAGTGCGTACGGGTGCTGCGCGGGCTGCAGGCCGCGCTCGGCAGCTGCGGGGTGAGCGTCC
>NZ_JACADT010000264.1:0-6478 GCF_013421635.1 Streptomyces sp. UH6
CCCGCCGACCACCACACGCTGCGGCTCGCCTTCCGCAGGACCGCCCGGCTGCTGTTCGCCGCGGGGGCCGTGGAGCTGCTGCCGCCGACCAGTTCCGCCGGGCCGCTGCGCTCGGAGGCGGACGCGGCGGCCTACTGCGAGCGGGTCCGGCCCGCCGACTGGGAGCTGGTGTCGGTGCACGGCATGGCGAGCTGCCCGATGGCGCTGCCGGAGCGCGGCGGGGTCTGCGACGAGACGGGCCGGCCGCACGGCTTCTCCAACCTGCACCTGTGCGACGCCAGCGTCCTGCCGGGCGCACCGGGCATCAGCCCGCAGGGAACGATCATGTCCTTCGCCCATGAGATCGTCAGCCGTCACCTGGAGGCGACATGACCGACCGTTCCACGGCCGCACACCCGGCCGCGCCGCCGGCGAGGCCGGACGCCCCGTTGTTCAGCCCGTCGGCCGTGGTCGCCTCCTGTGCGGCCTTCGTGCTGATCGGCGCGCTGCAGGCGCTGTACGGTCCCGCCATCCCCGCCTTCCGCGACCGGTTCGGGCTGTCCCCGGGTGCGGCCGGACTGGGACTGAGCGCGCACTTCGTCGGCGGGGTGGCCGGCGTGCTGCTGTTCGACCGCCTCTTCGGCAGGATCGGCAACCGCCGGATCCTCGGCTCCTCGTACCTGCTGATGGCGGTCGGCGCGGCGGGCTTCGCGCTGGCGCCGAGCTGGCCGGCGGGCCTGGCCGCGGCGCTGCTGGCCGGCCTGGGCTTCGGCGGCATCGACTACGGACTCAACCAGTTGTTCGCCGTCGGTTTCGGGCACCGCTCGACCGCCATGCTGAACATCCTCAACGCGCACTTCGGCGTGGGGGCGATCCTCGGCCCGGCGCTGGTCGGCCTGGCGGGCGCCGACCGCTATCCGGCGGTCTTCGTCGGCTTCGCCCTCGCCAACCTGCCGCTCCTGCTGTGCCTGAAGGGCGTCCGCGACCAGGCCCCGCCGCCGGCCGCCGACGACGGCCGGGGGCAGAGGGCACCGGTGGTGGCACGCAGCCTCGGCTCGGTGCTCGCCGTCTTCGTCGCGCTCTACGTCCTGCACGTGGGCATCGAGGCGGGCGTCGGCGGCTGGGAGCCCACCCATCTGGAGACGGTCGGGTACGGGGCCGGGGTCGCCGCCACCGCCACCTCCGTCTACTGGCTGATGATGACGGTGGGCCGGTTCCTGGTCGCGCCGATCGCGCTGCGCTTCTCCCCGCAGGCCGTCATCACGGTGTCCTGCGCGGGCATGACGGTGTGCCTGGTGCTGGCGAGCGTGCCGGCGCTGGCCCCGTACGCCTACGCCGGTGTGGGTCTGTTCATCGCGCCGATCTTCCCGACCGGTCTGCCCTGGCTGCACAAGGCCGCCCCGCGGGCCCGGCGGGCCGGGGCGCTCGTCATCGCCGCCTCCATGGGCGGCGGTATCGTGGCGGGCCCGGCGCTGGGCAAGGCGATCGAGTGGTCCGGGGTCCGCGTGGTGCCGCTGCTGCTGGGCGCGGTCTCGGCACTGTGCCTGGCGGCCACCCTCTGGCTGGTCCGGGCCACGCGTCCTCCGCGGGCGCCGCTCCCGGACGCCCGGCCGCCGGCCCGCCCGTCCACCAGTCCCGAACCGAAAGCCGGACCGCTCCCATGACCATGTCCCTGCGCCTCGAACTGTTCGTCGAGGACCTCGACGCGTTCGTCGGCTTCTACACCACCGTCCTCGGCTTCCGCCTGACCGAGGACCGCCGTTCCCTGCCCGAGCCGTACGCGGCCGTCGCCCGGGACGGCGTCCGGGTCGGCGCCGCTCCCCAGTGGGCCGACGTCGACCGGGCGGCCCGCCGGGTGCCCACGGGGGTGGAGATCGTCCTGGAGGTGGACGACGTGCGGGCGGAGTACGACCGGGTGGTCGCCACGGGTCACCCGGTCGCCGAGCAGCTCCGGAGCCGGCCGTGGGGCCTGACCGACTTCCGCCTCCACGACTGCGACGGCCACTACCTGCGCGTCACCGAGCGCGCCCAGGACCCCTCGTCCGCGTCGTCCTAGGGCGTCCGCGGGCCGTCCGCGGGCGGCCCGCCGATTTGCCGTGCACATTTCAGAGGGGCGGTCGAACACCGGAAGGGTGCCCGATAGGCTGCGCGCCCATGAATACCGTCGCACTGTTCGTCGCTCTCTCCGTGGCCGCCCTGTGCGCGGGCGCGGCACTGGGCTGGCTGTTCCGCGGCCGCCTCGCCGACCGCCGGCTCCGCCGCAAGCAGGCCTTCTTCGGACTGCCCGACAACGCGGAGTCGCTGCTGGTCGTGAACCGTGACCCGGGGGCCGGCCCGGAGCTCACCGTGGTGCGGCACGACGCCTTCGCGCTGCTGGAGCTGGCCGGGGTCGTCAAGGAGTGCAACGCCCACGCCCAGCTGGTCGCGCACGACGCGGCGCAGCAGAGCTTCGGCGAGCGCACGGAGTTCTGCGTGGGCGGCCCCGGCGCCAACCGGCGGCTGGCGGCGCACCTGCACTCGCTGCTGCCGGGCGTGCGGATCAACACCGAGCCGGACGCGGGCCCGGACCGCGGGGCGTACCAGATCGGTTCCGAGCGGTACCGGATGGAGCCCGGCACGGAGGAGTACGTGCTGCTGGCCCGGCTGACGGCGGGCCAGGGCAGAGCGGCGCGTCCGGTGTTCCTCTTCTGCGGACAGCGCGCCATCACCAACCAGGCGGCCACCCGCTACCTCGCCCGTCACCACGAGAAGCTGGCGCGCAAGTACGACGGCGGGTCGTTCGTCCTGCTGCTCAAGGTGGTCAACTCCGCGGCCTACGGCGCGGACGTGGTCGAACTGGTGGGCGATGTGACCAAGGCGGCGCAGTCGGCGCCCCCGGTGAAGCCGCTCCAGACGCAGCCCAAGCACCGGGCGGGTTCCTGAGGTGGAGCCGCTCCGCGGGGGGCCGGTGCCGGGCGGCCGGGCCCGGACCCGGCCGGCGCACAGCTGACCTTCTCCCCGTCGGGGACCGACCGTCCTGCGGACGGTCCGCCACCGCGCGAGCAGTGATCTCCGGCTGCTGCCGGGCGGATCCAGGGGAGCCCTGTGAGCCGCCGCTCCCTACGGCCTGTCGGCCGTGGGCGGGGCCTCGCCCGGCAGCAGCGGTCCCGGTCCGGCCGGGGTCACGTCGATGGCCTCGGTCTTGGGATTGCGCCGCTGGCGCCGGGCGACCCACCCGGCGAACCAGGAGAGCAACATGCACATCCCGATGTAGATCGGCGAAATCACCATGACCACGGGGATGAAAGGCAAATCATAGTCAAGGTTCGACGCGATGAGTTTCCCGGCATGGAGAAACTCCTCGTACGTGATCAGGAAGCCCAGTGAGGTGTCCTTCAGGGCGACCACCAGCTGACTGATGATCGAGGGGAGCATGGCCCGCGCCGCCTGGGGCGCGAGGACGTAGGTCATCACCTGGGTCTTGCGCATGCCGAGCGCGTAGGCGGCCTCCCGCTGACCGCGGTCCACCGAGTTGACGCCCGAGCGGAAGACCTCGGCCAGCACCGAGCCGTTGTACAGGGTGAGGCCCGTGACCAGGGCGGGCAGCGGCTGCACCTCGAGCGCCACGAAGACGAAGAAGATCATCACCAGCACGGGCATCGCCCGGAAGAATTCCACCACCAGGGTGGAGACCCAGCGCAGGACCCGGTGCTCGGAGAGCCGTCCGACGGCGAGCAGGCAGCCCAGCAGGAGCGAGAGGACCGCGGCGATCGCGAACGCCTTGAGGGTGTTGCCGAGCCCGCGCAGCAGCAGTTCCTGGATGCCCTTGTACTGGAACGGCGCCCACTTGGCGGCCTCGAACTGGCCCGTGTCCACCAGCAGGTACACCAGCCAGCCGAGCAGCGCGAGGATCAGCAGGGAGGCGCCCACGCCGTAGAGCCGGTGGCGGGCTTGGGCCTTCGGGCCGGGGATGTCGTAGAGGGCGGTGGTCGTGGGCGCGTTCGCGGTCATCGGGGCACTCCCCACTTGCGCTCCAGCACGTTGAAGATCGCGCTGATGGCGAGGGTGATGATCAGGTAGCCGACGGCGATCCAGACGAAGGTCCAGATCACGTCGTATCCGAGTTCGCCCAGCGTCTTGTAGGTGCCGAGCAGTTCGGTGACGCTGAAGGCGCCCGCGATGGCGGAGTTCTTGGCCAGCGCGATCAGGGTCGAGCCGATCGGCGGGATGACGGTGCGGAAGGCCTGCGGCAGCACCACGTTCGACAGGGTCTGGCTGAACGTCATGCCGAGGCTGCGGGCCGCCTCGCCCTGCCCGCGCGGCACCGTGTTGATGCCCGAACGCAGCGCCTCGCAGATGAAGGCCGAGGTGTAGCAGCCGAGGGCGAGCACCGCGAACACGTTGAAGGGCAGGACCAGGCCGAAGCGCGGCAGGCCCAGCAGGACGGCGAAGAACAGCAGGGTCAACGGCGTGTTGCGCAGCACCGTCACCCAGACCGTGCCGATGACCCGCAGCGATCCGACCGGGGCGACCCGGAAGGAGGCCATCACGAAGCCCAGCGCCAGGGCGAGCAGGGAGGCGAAGAAGGTGAGCTCGACGGTGCCGAGGAACCCTTCGCCGTAGACGGAGAAGTTGTCGGTCAGTACGTTCACGTCAGGTTCCGGTCCTCGCTCAGCCCGCCGGGTAACGGTCGATGGGAGGGGGTTCGGGCGCCGGCACGCCGGACAGGCCGAGCGTGGCCTCGTAGGCCCGCTGCCAGTCGCCGTTCCTCTCCCGCTCCTCCAGGGCGTCGTCCAGGGCGAGCCGCAAGGCGTTGTCCTCCCTCGGGACGCCGATGCCGTAGGGCTCCTCGGAGAAGGGCCTGCCCACCACCTTCAGTTCCTCGGGCACCTTGGCGGCGTAGCCGATGAGGATGGCGTCGTCGGTGGTCACGGCGTCGACCTGATAGGTCAGCAGGTTGTCCACGCAGATCGAGTAGGAGTCGTAGGCGACCAGCTCGGCCTCCGGGAACTCGTCCCGGATCCGCTGGTAGGGGGTGGATCCGGACGCCGAGCAGACCCGCTTGCCGACCAGGTCCTCGGGGCCCCGGATGTCCTCCTCGTCCTTGCGGACCAGAA
The DNA here is from genome assembly GCF_013421635.1 of Streptomyces sp. UH6. NCBI lineage: Bacteria > Bacillati > Actinomycetota > Actinomycetes > Kitasatosporales > Streptomycetaceae > Streptomyces > Streptomyces sp. UH6. The sequence goes on from NZ_JACADT010000264.1 coordinate 5,076, forward strand.
GTCCCTGGCCGGCCAGGTAGTAGGGCCCGGCGAAGCCGACCAGGTTCTTGCGGTTGTCGTTGATGGTGTAGGTGCCGACGTAGAAGTCGATCTGCCCGTTCTGGAGCGCCGTCTCGCGGTTGGCGGAGGCGATGGTCTTGAACCGGATCCGGTCCGGGTCGAGGCCCAGCGAGGCCGACATCATGCGGGCGATCTCGATGTCGAAGCCGGTGAACTCGCCGGAGGCCGGGTCCCTCTCCCCCAGGAACGGCTGGTCCTCCTTGGCCCCGACGACGAAGTACCCGCGGCGCTCGGCGCGCCGCCACGTCGGCGACTCGGGCAGCCGGAAGTCCTCGTTCACCTGGTAGGTGGGCAGTTCGTCCTGGGACGGGCCCTTCACCGGCGGGCTGCCGTCCTTGCCGCAGGCGGCCGCGGCGAGGACGAGAGCGGCGGCGAGCAGCGCGCGGACGGCGCGGGAGGCACGGGTGCGGCGGGCGGGGTTCTTCACGGCGCGCCCCCGGTCAGTGCTTGAGGATCTTGGAGAGGAAGTCCTTGGCCCGCTCACTGCGCGGGTCGGTGAAGAACTCCTCGGGCGGGCGGTCCTCGACGATCCTGCCGTCGGCCATGAAGATCACGCGGTTGGCGGCGGACCGGGCGAAGCCCATCTCGTGGGTGACCACCACCATGGTCATCCCCTCACGGGCGAGCTGCCGCATGACCTCCAGGACCTCGTTGATCATCTCCGGGTCGAGCGCGGAGGTCGGTTCGTCGAAGAGCAGCGCGGTGGGCTCCATCGCCAGGGCGCGGGCGATCGCCACGCGCTGCTGCTGCCCTCCGGAGAGCTGCGCCGGGTACTTGTCGGCGTGGGCGGCGAGCCCCACCCGTTCCAGCAGTTCGCGCGAGCGGCGGTCGGCGTCCTCGCGCTTGCGGCGGCGTACCTTGATCTGGGCCAGCGAGACGTTCTGCAGGACCGTCTTGTGGGCGAAGAGGTTGAAGGACTGGAACACCATCCCGACCTCGGCGCGCAGTTCGGCGAGCGCCCTGCCCTCCTCGGGCAGCGGCCGTCCCTCGAGGTGGATGGCTCCCGACTCGATGCTCTCCAGCCGGTTGATCGCCCTGCACAGGGTCGACTTGCCGGACCCGGACGGTCCGATCACCACGACCACCTCCCCGCGGGAGACGGTCAGGTTGATGCCCTGGAGGACATGCAGGTCGCCGTAGTGTTTGTTGACGTCGCGCAGTTCGATCAAAGGCTCGATCAGAGGATCGAAGGCCATGCCCAGCCCCATTGCTCATCGCCGTGTCGTAGGCTCCGTAAACTATCCGGGACCGCCCGATATGTGACGCAGACACGCACTTCGGGCACGGTGCTCCGGGCGCCGGCGAAGGCGCCCTCCACCAGGGGCGGCGGCGTCCGCGCGGGC
>NZ_JACADT010000265.1:0-6471 GCF_013421635.1 Streptomyces sp. UH6
CCCGGCCGTCACCGCCGGGGTCTCGCGTTCGGGGCGGACCGGGAAGGCCATGCCGTCCAATGCGGTCAGCTTGCGCACCGCCTCCTGGAGCAGCCGCCCGCTCGTCTCCCCTACCCCCACCGGAGCCACCGGCTCCGCCGCGCCCGCCCCTCGGGCGTGCCGCTCGCACTCCTCCCCCCGCCCCGCCACCACCGCGCACGCCGCGTCCTGCAGCGCCAGCATGCAGACCACCCGCAGTTGGGCCGCCCCCACGCATCCGTCCGCGACGAGCTGGTCCTCCGGCCACCGCCGCCCGCCGGAGTCCCGCACCAGCTCGGCCCAGCGTTCTCCGGTGAGCCGGCCGGACCTCAGCAGCAGCGCCTCCGGTCCGGGCGCGCCGGGACTCTCCACCCCGACGACCAGCCCGCCACGCAGGTGGAAACTGCCGCCGGGCCTGCCCACGACCCGCAGCTCCCCGGTGAACTCCTCGCGTCCGCACTCCGCGAGCGCCCGGGACAGCCGCCCGTAGCCGGCCCGGTCGAGCGACCGCCGCGCGCCCCCGTCCGGACGCCCGTCCACAAGCCCGCCCGGAACGCCCGACATCACACCCCCGATCCGAACCACCGCCGTCGCACATCTGCCTGACACGTCGCCCTGAGGGGGCAATGTCTAGCAGCGGCACGGCACCTGTCGGCCGCATGCGAGCGAACCTGTCGTCAGGTGACGGGACATGACCGCTCGCGCCCCGCAACCCCCGCCATGAGTCGCGCATGTGACCGATCGGGAACCGATAAGTTCACCCCTGCCCCACCTCGCCCGTCCGCCACAAAATCCACGAGTTGGCGTATTTCAGGAAAGGACCCCATCTGTGCCACGATCACGGGGAACGTCCACCCCCCTGCAAGGGAGAGCCCGTGCTCACTGTCGGTGACAAGTTCCCGGAATTCGAACTCACCGCCTGCGTCTCGCTGGAGAAGGGCGGGGAGTTCCGGCAGATCGACCACAAGACCTACGAGGGTCAGTGGAAGGTCGTCTTCTCCTACCCGAAGGACTTCACCTTCGTGTGCCCGACCGAGATCGCCGCCTTCGCCCGGCTGAACGACGAGTTCGCCGACCGCGACGCCGTGGTCCTCGGCTTCTCCGGCGACTCGGAGTTCGTCCACCACGCCTGGCGCAAGGACCACCCGGACCTGCGCGAACTGCCGTTCCCGCTGCTGGCCGACGCGCGGCACGAGCTGATGCGGGCGCTCGGCATCGAGGGCGAGGACGGTTATGCCCAGCGGGCGGTCTTCGTCGTCGACCCCAACAACGACATCCAGTTCACCATGGTGACCGCCGGCTCGGTCGGCCGGAACCCGCAGGAGGTGCTGCGGGTCCTGGACGCCCTCCAGACCGACGAGCTCTGCCCGTGCAACTGGAACAAGGGCGAGGCCACCCTGGACGCGGCGTCGCTGCTGGCGGGTGGGTGACCGATGGCGCTCGCCGAACTGAAGTCGGCCATACCGGACTACGCCAAGGACCTGCGGCTCAACCTGGGCGCCGTGATCGGCAACTCGCTGCTGCCCACCCAGGCCCTGTGGGGGACGGTGCTGGCCTGCGCCATCGCCTCCCGCTCACCCCTCGTGCTGCGCGAACTGGAGCCGGAGGCCCGGGAGAACCTGAAGCCGGAGGCGTACCGGGCCGCGAAGACGGCGGCGGCCATCATGGCCATGAACAACGTCTTCTACCGCACCCGGCACCTGCTGTCCGACCCGGAGTACAGCTCGCTGCGCGCCGGGCTGCGGATGAACGTCCTCGGCGATCCCGGCGTGGACCGTGCGGACTTCGAGCTGTGGGCGTTCGCGGTCTCCGCGGTGAACGCCTGCGGCGCCTGCCTGGACGCGCACGAGCACAAGCTGCGGGAGGCGGGGGTCTCCCGCGACGTGGTCCAGGAGGCCACCAAGATCGCCGCCGTCCTCCAGGCGGTCGCCGTCACCCTCGACGCCGAGGCCGCCCTGTCCTCGTGAGGCACTGAGGCACTCCCGCGACCCAGCCGGGGCCCGCCGAGGCCGGAGACCCGCCGAGGCCGCCGAGGCCTGGTGGACGGCGTGACGGGCGAAGGGGCGGGCACCGCACGGTGCCCGCCCCTCACGCGATCCCGCGCCCGGTCACACCCGACGGCCGGGCCGGGCCCGGACGGTCACACGGCCGTCGCCCCGGAGGGCGGAACGCTCGACCGGTGGGCGTGCCGGTGCAGGTAGGAGACGACGGTGTTGAGGACCGCGACCAGCGGCACGGCCACCACCGCGCCGCCGATGCCCGCGATCATCCCGCCGGCGGAGACGGAGAGCACCACCGCCAGCGGATGCACCCGCACCGCCCGCCCGAGGATGAAGGGCTGGAGGATGTGGCCCTCGATCTGCTGCACCGCGAGCACCACCACCAGCGTCATCACGGCGACGAAGACGCCCTGGGTGACCAGCGCGACCAGCACCGCCAGCGCCCCGGAGACGAAGGCGCCGACCAGCGGGATGAAGGCGAAGAGGAAGATGACGACGGCCAGCGGCACCGCCATCGGCACGTCCAGGAAGTAGATGCCGAGCCCGATGAAGACGGCGTCGATCAGCGCCACCACCACCGTGCCGCGCACATAGGCGGTGAGCGTCCGCCAGGCCATCGGCCCCGCGCCCGCGACGCCCTGCCGGGCCGCCACCGGGACCAGCTTGAGCGTCCAGCGCCAGATCTTCTTGCCGTCGTGGAGCAGGAAGAGCGTGCAGAAGATCATCAGCAGCAGCATGGTGAGCGCCTCGACGACCACCGTGACGCCTTCGAGGCCGGCCGAGGTCAGGGACTCGGTGTTGGAGCCGACCGCCTCGCGCAGGTTCTCGGCGATGCCGTTGATCTGGCTCTCCGTCACGTGGAACGGGGAGTTGAGCAGCCACAGCCGCAGGTCGTCGATGCCGCCCTGGACCTGTCGCGACAGGTTGTCGGCGTTCTCCATGATCTGCCACGTCACGAACCAGCCCAGCAGTCCCAGCACCGCGAAGCCGAGCACGGCGGTGAACGCGGTGGCGGCGCCGCGGGGGAGCCCCTTGCGGATCAGGCGGGCGGAGAGCGGCTGGAGGAGCGCGGTGACCAGGAGGGCGCCGGCGAAGGAGAGCACGATGAGCCGGACCGAGCTGATGACGCGCATCAGCACCCAGACCGTGCCGGCCAGGACCAGCAGGCGCCAGGCGGCCTCGGCGGCCACCCGCAGCCCCCACGGCACCACCTGGGCCGGGTCGGGGCGCACCACCACCTGCTGCACGATGAGCGGCTCCTGGTCGGACTCGCTCCCCTCGTCATGGCGCGCCTCGGCACGCCGCTCCTCCCACCGCTTGCCCGCGGCGTTGAGCCCGGCGCCGAGCCGGCCCGCCCAGTCAGGAAGTCGCGCCATGGTCGTCCTCTGCCCCCGTCTCTCCCCGTCACTCCGGGCGTGTCAGTCGGTCCGCACGACCGTACATGGCGGCAGCCCCTCACCGTAGGACGGTGAGGGGCTGCCGCACGAACGCGGGGTGGCGCGGGGGCGACGCCCCCGCGCCGTCACGGCTCCGGTCCGGTCAGTACCAGTGGTTGGCCTGCCAGAAGTCCCAGGCGCCGCACGGGCTGCCGTAGCGGCCCTCCATGTAGTTCAGGCCCCACTTGATCTGGGTGGCGGGATTGGTCTGCCAGTCCGCGCCGGCCGTCGACATCTTGGAGGCCGGCAGCGCCTGGAACAGGCCGTAGGCGCCGGAGGACGGGTTGACCGCCTTGTAGTTCCAGCCCGACTCGTGGTCGACGATGTTGCTGAAGCACTGCCACTGGTCGGCGGCGACCATCGAGCGGGCCATCGCCTGGATCTGCGCGACCGAGTAGGACGACTGGGCGGCGAAGCTGCTCGCGTCGGCGAGGGCCGCGTCGTCGCGGGCGGCCCGGTCGGCCTTCTCCTGCTCGGCCTCGCGCTCCGCGGCCTGCTTCTTGGCGATCGCCTTCTTGGCGGCCTCCTTGCGCGCCTCCGCCTCGGCGCCCTTGCGGGCCTCGTAGTCGGCGGCGATCAGCTGCGCGTCGGCCTGGGCCTCCAGGTGCGCGACCTGGACGTCGGCCTGCTGGCCGGCCGGGATGTCCGCGAGGAGCAGCGTGGTGCCCTCGCCGGCTGCCTGCGTGTCGTTGGGCTGGGCAGTGCTGCCCGTCGCGACGCCGACCACACTTCCGACAGCGGTGACCGCCGTGGCCGAAGCCACCGCGAATCCCCGGACCGAGATCCGGCTCACACGATTTCCTTCCAGCATCGCCCGCATCGGTGACCCTGGCGGACGCGTTCGTGCCCTTGGCGCTGGCCTCCCAACAACGGGGTCACGGAGGCGCGGACCCGGTGGGCAACTCCCGGTGTGGGAGCGCCACGTACAGCTCGGGCGGCATACGGCTGCGCTATGCAGTTGGCCTTGATGCTCATGGGGGGCGGTACCGCTGGGGGCACCGGTGAGCCGTATGCGGGGCCTGACAGGAGTGAGACTCTGCCGTAACAGGACACGCAAGGCAATTCCCTGTGCCGTGTGAAAGCTCACATGGCCCACGCACAGGGGAATTTCACCGATCCGGAGGACGTGCGAACGCCGCCCGGCTAGGCTCCCGTGCCTTTGCCGGACGGCGTCCACATCCCTTGCGATACGGCCGACTTCATCAGGAAAAGAGGTCGATCAGGTCGCACGCGACAGGCGTCGCACATCACCTGAAATCCATCTTTTCCGGACCATCACATCGCACTCTCCTCCAGCATCTCCGTGACCAGCGCGGCGATCTGGGACCGCTCGGAACGGTTGAGGGTGACGTGGGCGAAGAGCGGATGCCCCTTCAGCCGCTCCACCACCGCGACCACCCCGTCGTACCGGCCCACCCGGAGGTTGTCCCGCTGGGCCACGTCGTGGGTGAGCACCACACGGGAGTTGGTGCCGATCCGGGAGAGCACCGTCAGGAGCACGTTCCGCTCCAGCGACTGCGCCTCGTCGACGATCACGAACGCGTCGTGCAGCGAACGGCCGCGGATGTGGGTGAGCGGCAGGACCTCCAGCATCCCGCGCGAGGTGACCTCCTCGATCACCTCCCGGCCGGTCACCGCGGAGAGCGTGTCGAAGACCGCCTGCGCCCAGGGGTTCATCTTCTCGCTCTCGGAGCCCGGCAGGTAGCCGAGGTCCTGGCCGCCGACCGCGTACAGCGGGCGGAACACCATGATCTTCTTGTGCTGACGCCGCTCCAGCACCGCCTCCAGACCCGCGCAGAGCGCCAGCGCGGACTTGCCGGTGCCGGCCCGGCCGCCCATCGAGACGATGCCGATCTCCGGGTCGAGCAGCAGGTCCAGGGCGACCCGCTGCTCCGCGCTGCGGCCCTTCACCCCGAACACCTCGCGGTCCCCGCGCACCAGCCGCACGTCGCCCTCGGCGGTGACCCGGCCCAGCGCCTTGCCCCGCTCCGAGCTGATCCGCAGTCCGGTGTGGACGGGAAGGTCGACCGCCTCGGGGACGTGCACCCTGCCCTCCTCGAAGAGCAGGTCCACCTGCTCCGCCGAAAGGGTGAGTTCGGACATTCCGGTCCACCCGGAGGAGTCCGTGATGGCAAGCTCGGCCCGGTACTCCTCGGCGAGGAGACCGACCGACGACGCCTTGATCCTGAGCGGGAGGTCCTTCGAGACGACCGTGACGTCGAATCCCTCGGCCTGGAGGTTCCGGGCCACCGCGAGGATCCGGGAGTCGTTGTCGCCCAGCCGGTAACCCGAGGGCAGCACGCTGGGGTCCGAGTGGTTGAGCTCGACCCTGAGGGTGCCGCCCAGGTCTCCGATCGGGATGGGCGCGTCCAGCCGCCCGTGCCGCACCCGCTGGTCGTCGAGCAGGCGGAGCGCCTGCCGCGCGAAGTAGCCCAGCTCGGGATGGTGCCGCTTGGCCTCCAGCTCCGTCACCACCACGACGGGCAGTACCACTTCGTGCTCGTCGAAACGGTGGACGGCGTTGGGATCGGCCAGCAGGACGCTGGTGTCGAGAACGTAGGTGCGCCGGTCGGGCTTGTGGCGCTGTGCGCTGGTCACCACGGAAGGACGTACCCCCTCGGGGAAGGTCGGGGAGCGACGACGGTGTCTGATGACGACGGGGCCTGGACCGGTCTCGGCGCCGATGCGCGGGCCGAGAACCGGCCCCCCGCCGCTTCCGCGGCCGCCGAAGCGGCTCGGTCGGGCTGGTGCAATGGGCCTCCCGGACGGACGGCCCCTGCGCCGCCCGCTGAGGTGTGACACCCGTGGTTCGGGCGTCGACCTGCAGGGGTTATGCCCGCCCACGGCCCTCACCATGCCGTCGTCACGCCTCGTCGTGCGACACCTCTCCCACGCCGCACACCCCTGTGCGAACTCCCGGACGCTGCACGGGAGTTGGGTAATCGGATCGTTCCGTGGCCCGACTGCGCCCGGCGTGCGCCGGTCGGCGCCGTCCGTTTCGCGCCACGTCGGCCCGG
>NZ_JACADT010000266.1:0-6470 GCF_013421635.1 Streptomyces sp. UH6
GGCCTGGATGCGGATCGCGTGCAGCTCGGCGGTGCGTGCGGCCAGTCCTGCGGTTTCCTGCCGTTGTGGGACAGGGGCGGTGATCGTCGCCATGTCGGTTCCCTCCTGGGGCGAGGCCGAGAAGGTCCCGCCCCGGATCCGTAACAGGGATGCTAACAAACCGCGCGTGCGGTTTGTATGCGTGAAGCGTGTTTTCTTCGTCCGGTGTGCTCTCAGTGCCAGCTGCCGGGCGCCTCGTAGTCCGTCCGCCGTTCCCACCAGCCGGAAGCGGTCCGTGGCCGGACTTCTTCCCTCGCGCCGGCCTTGCGGGGCAGTGACAGCAACACGGCGGTGAGCGCGGCGAGTTCCTCGTCGCTGGCCCGCCCCCTTTCCACCCGGAGAACAGGCCCCCCGGCGTCGTTCGTCAGATGACCGTCCATCGGCATGCGGCGACCCCCTCGGTGTCGTGATGTGGTCCACCGGACACCGTCGAACGAGCCGCTCAAGAATCGCTATGGGCCCACTGGAGGTCCGGTCGGGGCGGGACGGCCCTACTCCCGGGCCGGGGCGGGCCGTGCGGTGGGCCGAGGCCGTCCCGGAGGCCGGTTGGGAGGTCAACTCCCAGGTGGATTCGGGTCGGTGGGCCGAACGGGGTCGCTGGAGGGGTACCGAAGGAACGGTCGCTTCCAGTTCTTGTACGACTTGAGGACGGCTGGTGATGGAAATGAAACCGGGTGGTCTGTATCTTTACGTGGACCGGGGGAGCTCCTCCCCTCGCATTCAGGCAACTCACACCAGGAGGAACCATGTCTGCGAGCACGATCCGCATTGCCCGCCGCCGCGTCCTGGAGCGTCATCACGGGATTCCCGGGCAAAGGACGGAGAGCGTTCAGCGGTTTCAGGGGCTGACCACAACCGTTCCGAAGGAACTCGTCCACCGTGCCGGCGTCGCCGAGGTGATGCTGACCGGCTGGCACCGGACGGGCGAGGAGGATCGTTTCTCCCTGACCGGGCAGTGGCCGCGCAGCCACAGCTTCTTCACCGGTGTCCAGGGTTGCCACGACCCCCTCCTGGCCGCCGAGACGGTGCGGCAGGCGGGCATCCTCCTGGCCCACACCGAGTACGGCGTCCCGCTCGGTCACCACTTCCTGGTGCACGACCTGCAGGTCTCCGTCCGTCCCGAGCACATGCGGGTCGGCCTCGCGCCGGCCTCGCTGCGACTGGACGTCAGATGCTCCGAGGTGAGGCGCCGCGGACGCACCCTGACGGGGCTCCGCATCCACGTGGAGATCCGCCGCGACGGCCACGTCGTCGCCACCGGCGGAGGCTCGCTGAGCTGTGTGGCCCCCCTCGTCTACCGGCGCCTGCGCGCCCATCACCTTCCCGACGACGGTCCGTCGAAGGTGATCCGGCTGACCGCGCCCGTCCCGCCGCAGGCCGTCGGGCGGGTCTCCCCCACCGACGTGGTCCTCTCCCCTCTCGGGGCCGACGACCGCTGGCAGCTGCGGCTGGACACCAATCACCCGGTGCTGTTCGAGCACGCCAACGACCACGTGCCCGGCATGGTGCTGATGGAGGCCGCCCGGCAGGCGGCCACCGCGTACCTCGGCCGGGACGGTCTGCCGCTCGAGGTCGCGTGCGACTTCGACCGGTACGCCGAGCTGGACACGCCGTGCATCATCCAGGCCGCCCCGGAGCCCGCAGGGCCGGGTGGGCAGGCCGTGCGGGTCACCGGCACGCAGAACGGTGAGCGGGTGTTCTCCTCGACGGTCACGCTGGCACAGCCCTTCCCGGGGCAGCACACCGCGCTCTAGGCGGGGCACCACGCCGCGCTCCCGGCGCGGCGATCAGGGGCAGCGATCAGGCGCACCGCCCCTCACAGACTTCGCCGGACCGGCACGTGACGGCAAAAGGGCCCGCCCCGGGGGGAGGACCCTTTGGCCTTGCGCCGGCCGGCCCCGTGCCGACGCCCCACCGGGCGTCGGCACGACCGCGTTCGCGGCGGGGCCGGGAGGTTCCGTTCAGACGCCGTTGACGTTGTTGCCGACGTTGGCGTTGTTGTTCACGTTGTTGTTCAGGTTGTTGTTGTTGTTCACGACGTTGTTGTCGTTCACGTTGTTGTTGTTCAGGTTCGACGTCATCCGGTTCCCCTGTCGTGAGAGCGGTTTCCTGTGTCGTGCGGGAGGGCGGACCGGGCTTCCGGGGACTTCCCTCCGGATGTCCGGTCCGCACTCGTGAAATTAGCCAGGGATCCTCGAGTATCCGTCGAGTACTCCTCGTGCGGCGGTGGACCGGTGCCGCTCCTACGCGGCGTCCGGGGCCGGGGCGAAGGCGGCGAGGTGGTCGTGCGCCCAGTCCCGGAACGTCCGGGCGTCGCGGCCCGTCACCGCGCGCACGGTGTCCTCCACCCGTGCCTTCGCGCCGTCCCGCGCCCGGTCGGCGCTCGCCAGCAGTGCCTCGGCGACCGGGGCCGGATGGCGCCGGAGCAACGCCGTCCGCGCCTGGTCCCGGCCCAGTTCCTCGAAGCGCAGTGACCGGCCGAGCAGGTCGCCCAGGATCCGGGTCTGCTCGAAGGCGCTGATCGCCTGCGGCCCCGTCAGGGTGTAGGAGTTCCCTTCGTGCCCCTCCTCGGTGAGGGCCCGGACGGCCACCTCCGCGACGTCCCCGGGGTCCACGCAGGAGGTGACCGCGGTCCCGTGGAGCGCGCGCACCACCTGCTCGGCGCGCACCGATCCCGCCCAGCCGAGGGCGTTGGACATGAACGCGCGCGGACGCAGCAGCGTCCAGCCGAGCCCGGAGCCCCGCAGGGCCTCCTCGCAGGAGCGCTGCCACCGGGTGACGAGGTCCTGCGCGCCGTGGTCGAGGACGGCGGCCGCCGACAGCTTCACCACCTGCCGTACCCCCGCCTCGCCGGCGGCCCGCAGGAAGCGGACGTCGTCGTCGCCGTCGACGGCGTTGGTCACGAGGAAGGCCCGCCGCACTCCCCGCAGGGCGGCGGCAAGGGACCGCGGGTCGCGGTGGTCGCCCCGCACGGCCTCCACCGCGTGCCCCGCGGCGGTCACCCGTGCGGGATCCCTCGACATGGCGCGGACCTCCGCCCCGGGCGGAAGCCGTCTCAGCACCTCGGATCCGACCGTGCCGCTGGCACCGGTCACCAGGATCATCCGTTCTCCCTCCCGGCGTCCGGCCGGCCCGCACGGCCCCTGCCCGAAGATTTTCGGGGCAACGGCAGAGCGCCCGGCCGACCGCGAACTGTAAGATACAAACTGGACGGTTTTTTTAGTGTTGGCCCGGACCGACGGGCGGAAGGCGGGCCCACGTGGTCATGCAGGACCGAGCGATTCGTACGCGGAAGGTGATCCTCGAGTCGGCGGCGCGAGTCTTCGAGGAACGCGGCTACAAGGCCGCGACCATCAACGAGATCCTCACGGCGGCCGGTGTCACCAAGGGGGCGCTGTACTTCCACTTCCCCTCCAAGGAGGCTTTGGCCGACGGGATCATGCACGCGCAGAACCAGTGGCGTGCCGTTCCCGAGCGCGCCTGCCGCGTCCAGCAGCTCGTCGACACCATCGCCGTGCACGCCTACCGGCTGCAGAGCGACCCGATGGTGCGGGCAGGTGTGCGCCTGACGCTCGACCAGCAGGCCGGCGGGCTCGACCGCAGCGGTCCCTTCGACCACTGGCGGCTGGTGGGCACCGAGTTGCTGGAGAAGGCCGGCGCGCAGAACGAGCTGCTGCCGCACGTCGACTTCGCCGAGACCACCGACGTCCTGGTCGGCAGCTTCGCCGGGATCCAGGCCATGTCGCAGGCGCTCAGCGACTACCAGGACCTGCCGCGCCGGGTCAGTTCGCTGATCCGTCACATCCTGCCGGGCGTCGTGGTGCCCTCCGTCCTGGCGGCCGTCGACCTGTCGGAGGGGCGGGGGGAGGCCGTGCACGAGGAGCTGCTGGAGGATCCGCTGGACCACCTGTGACGGCCGCGGCCGTTCACGCCGCCACCCCTTCCCCGAGGCCGGCCAGGTCGACCGCGGTCGGACCGCTGTCGCCGTCGTCGGGCGCGGCCCAGGCGATGTAGCCGTCGGGGCGCACCAGCAGCGCCGCACACGCAACGCCGGGGACGGCCGCGGCGCGTACCACGCTCACCACTTCCCGCCACCGAGGGGGCAGCGTCACGTCCCGGTGCCCGCCGTCGCCCAGGAGGAGCAGCAGGGGCCTGCCCGCGCGGAGCAGGGTGATCACGTCGGTGGGGCCTTCGGGGGTGCTGAGGGCGGCGTTGTAGAGGAAGGTCCCTGCCCAGGTGGACGCCGTCGCCGGGTGCGACGGGAGCCGGGTGTCCTGGGCGCTCACCCGGGCCGCCAGGGCGGCGCCCTCGCCGGCCGTGCCGTCCAGCAGCAGGTCGGCGAAGAGTGCGCGCACCGGGTCGAGTCCGGTGTCGGGGCGCATCAGGGCGAGTTGGGCGCGGGTGTTGTCGATGACCTGCTGGGCGGCGGGTCTGCGTTCGCGTTCGTAGGTGTCGAGCAGTCCTTCGCCGGCCGGGCCGCGGACCGCGTAGGCCAGTTTCCAGCCGAGGTTGACGGCGTCGAGCAGTCCGGTGCTGAGTCCTTGTCCGCCGATGGGGAAGTGCAGGTGGGCGGCGTCCCCGGCGAGGAGGATCCGGCCGGAGCGGTAGGAGCGGGCGAGGAGCGAGAAGTCACTGAACCGGCTGAGCCAGCGGGGCTGTTCCATCGGGACGTCCTCGCCGAGGATCCAGGACACCTCCTGGCCGAGTTCCTCCAGGGTGGGTGTCTCGTGCCGCGCGGGGTGGGCGCCCGAGCAGTTGAGCGTCCGCAGGCGTGTCCTGCCGCCGGCCACGTGTTTGACGACGATCCATCCCCGGCCGGTCCGGTGCCAGCCGGGCCGCAGGGCGGAGTGGTGGGGCAAGGTGACGTCCCCGGCCAGCGCGGACACCGTCGCCGGGCTGGTGTCGGCCTCGATGCCGGCGAGCCGGCGCACGCTGCTGCGGGCGCCGTCCGCTCCCACGACGTACTCGGCGGAGCAGGTGAGCGGGCCGTCGGGTCCCTCGGTGGTCAGGTGCACGCCCTCGCCGGTCTGCCGCAGGCCGGTGACCCGGTGCCCGCGCAGGATGCGGGCCCCGGCGGCCTCGGCCCGCCGTTCGAGGTGGCGCTCGATCTCGTCCTGGGCGCATTTGAGGATCGGCTCGGGTTCGCTGGCCGGGGCGGAGACGGTGAGGCCGGGGATGCCGGCGAAGTGGAACGGCATGGTGACCGTGCCGCGGCTGTCGGCGCGGGCGCCGGTGACCAGCCCGTCGAGGTGGCCGCGCCGTACGAGGCTCTGCACCGCCCGGGCGTGCAGCGTCGTCGCCTTCGGCCGTCCGGAGACCGTCGTGCGGCGTTCCACGACGACCGTGCCGACTCCCTCACGCGCCAGTTCGCAGGCGAGCAGCAGACCCACCGGTCCCCCACCCACCACGGCAACCTGCCCCCGTACGTCCCGCGGCATCGACCCGGCCCCCCTGGCCTCGCGGCCGGTGGGCAAGCCCCGGCGCGCACTCGTATGACGTTGTCCCCGGGCGGAAAATATACCGGTTGGACGGTTGGTTGGAAGTGGTCCGGCGTTCTGCTTCCCGCCTGTTCACGCGGCGGTTCCCCGCGCATCCGGCAGATAGCTGCCCGATGCAAATAACAGCAAGACAAGCGTGCGAAGTCACCCGTCAGGGTGGCGGTCGGAGCCCGGGTGCCGTGCGGGAACCGTTCCGGTACGGGGTGGTCCGAGTCGGACCGTGACGGACCGAAACGGAACCCGCAGGGGCAGGCGGATGGTGTGTGAGGGGAGCTTTTTGCTGTTATCGAGATCAAGGGTGGGTTCTGGAGCTGTCCTCGCTCCGCGCGGGGACCGTGACGCCAAGCTGCCAGGCGCGATGATGCCGCAGGTCAACGCGTGACAGGGCCGGTGCCCGCGGACAAGCTGGATCCGACGGAAAGAAACCCGGCCCGATCCCGGGCCGGCCAACGGTCACCACCCAAAGGAGCGTGTCATGCGTCGTCGTGTCGTCCGGGTCGCGGTTCTGTTCCTGATGCTCTTCGGCACCGGCCTCGGCGGCACCGCCCAGGCACTGGCGGCCGCACCGGCCACGACCGGCGAGGCGGGCGTGCTGGACGACGGCTTCGGCTGGTAGCCCCGGGACGGTCTCGTCCCGCCCCCCGCCCGGCCGAAAGGCAACCCATGTACCTGTACACCCTCACGATGACCGGCCCCGAACTGGATCCCGGCGAGACCGCGGGGATCGTCCACCGCATCCGCGCCCGGGCCGAGGACGTCGCCGGCGTCGAGCACCTGCGCGTGCACAGCGGGCCCGGGGAGATCGCACTGGCGGTCTTCCTGCTCGCCGACGACGCGCCGCACGCCCGGAGGACCGTCCGCGAACTGTGCCGCCGTGTCCTCGACGGCACCGGCGCGCCCGCCCGCTGGTTCCTCTCCTCCCCGCCCGTCGCC
>NZ_JACADT010000267.1:0-6462 GCF_013421635.1 Streptomyces sp. UH6
GCTCCACCAGGCGCAAGCGGGCGGTGCCGTACGCACGTGGCCTCACAGCGGCGTGCCGAAGGCCCAGCCTTGGCGGACAGCACTGTTCATCCCCCGACCCACCCCCTTCCCAGGGGACTTACGTTCCGCGGAGCGAGCCGTCGCGCGAGGACGTGAGGCCTGCGCCCACCCGTGCCGCCCCAGCGGCACGACTGCCCGCAGACGGAACGGGTGGGACGCGCCCAGCGGCACGATCGCCCGCAGACGGAACGGGTGGGGCGCGCCCGGCAGCACGACTGCCCGCAGCGGGAAGGGTCCCGTTGCTCCTACGGGTTCCGGCACGTCTCTTCCGTGGTGCTGTCGCCCTCGGCGTGTTCGTAGATCCAGCCCGCAGAGGTGTCGGGGGCTCGGACCGCCAGGTAGGTGTGCTTGACCGTGGGGTCCCAAGGCCCCGGTGCTCGGCCGGGGCGGCCGCGGAAACCTGCGGGTGGTGCTCCTGCCCGGTCGAGCACGACGATCCTGGTCCGCCCGTCGAAAGGGCCGCCGACGACGGCGATGCCGACGGTGTTGTGGACGGTTTCGCCCGCGAGCCAACGCCGGACGAGTGCCAGGTGCTCGGAATGCTCGTCCCCCATGCCCGAAGCCGACCATGGGCTCGGGCAAAGGGCAAGCAGGTCGCGGACCACGGCGATCAGGACATCGGCCCGCCGGTGCGACTGCCCGCGGGGGGACATGCGACGGCGCCGCGCCCCGGGGATACGGGACGCGGCGCCGTGCCGCATGGTGCCTGCGCGAGGCGGGGTTACTTGCCCTTGGCGTCCGTCCGGCCCGCCGCCTCGGCGGACCCACCCCCGCCGGAGCCCTCACCGGAGCCGGAGTCCGCATCGGAACCGGAACCGGAGTCGGAGTCGGAGTCCGAACCGGAGCCGGGGTCCGCGTCGGAGCCGGAGCCCGAACCGGAGTCGTCGTCCCCCGCTCCGGGCTCGACGACCGCCTCCCGCCCCGGCCGCTTCCGCGCCGACAGCACGAAATACAGCACGGCCAGCAGGAAGACCAGCACGGCGGTCCAGTTGTTCAGCCGCAGGCCGAGGATCTCGTGGGCCTCGTCGACCCGCATGTACTCGATCCAGAACCGCCCGGCGCAGTACGCGGCGACGTACAGCGCGAACGCCCGCCCGTGCCCGAGCTTGAACCTGCGGTCCGCCCAGATGACCAGCAGCGCGACGCCGATGCACCACAGCGACTCGTAGAGGAAGGTCGGGTGGTAGTACCCCGGGACGCGGCCGTCCAGCGAGGAGGTGATGTGGACCGCCCACGGAAGGTCCGTCTCACGCCCGTACAGCTCCTGGTTGAACCAGTTGCCCCAGCGGCCGACGGCCTGGGCGAGGGCGATGCCCGGGGCGACCGCGTCGGCGTACGCCGGCAGCGGGATGCCCCGGCGGCGCGCGCCGATCCAGGCGCCGACCGCGCCGAAGGCGATCGCGCCCCAGATGCCGAGACCGCCCTCCCATACCTTGAAGGCGTCCACCCAGTCACGGCCCGCGCCGAAGTACAGCTGGTAGTCCGTGATCACGTGGTAGAGGCGGCCGCCGACCAGGCCGAACGGCACGGCCCACACCGCGACGTCGGCGACCGTGCCCGGCCGTCCGCCACGGGCGACCCAGCGCCGGTTGCCGAGCCAGATGGCGACGAAGACGCCGATGATGATGCAGAACGCATAGCCGCGCAGCGGGACGGGACCGAGGTACAGCACCCCGCGCGACGGGCTGGGAATGTAGGCAAGTTCCATGGCAGGGTCGACGCTACCGTGCCGGGCCGCCGGGAAGGCGGGCGGCCCGGCAACGGCTCCATAACGGGGCGCGGCCGCGAGGACGGCTAACGGCCCGCCTTCGCCTCCACCATCTGCTGGAACTTGGCGGGCGTCATCGAACGGTCCTGGTAGATGTTCTTGCCGTTGAGCAGGACCGTCGGCGTGCCGCTGAAGCCGCCGGAGCGGAAGGCCTCGTTGGATTCGCGGACCCAGCTGTCGTGGGTGCCGTCGTCGACGCAGCCGCGGAAGGCGGGGGTGTCGAGGCCCTGGACCTTGCCGGCGAGTTCGATCAGCTTCGCGTTGTCGGCGAGGGCGTCGTCCGTCTCCGCGGGCTGGGCGTCGAAGAGGACGTCGTGGTAGGCGGGGAACTTCCCGGCGTCCTGCGCGCAGGCGGCGGCGTTCGCCGAGCGCAGGGAGCCGCTGCCGCCGAGGTTGCCGTCGATCAGCGTGACCAGGTGGTACTCGACCTTGAGGGAGCCCGCCTCGGTCAGTTCGTTGATCGTGGACCGGTAGGCCGTCTCGAAGGCCTTGCAGGCCGGGCAGCGGAAGTCCTCCCAGACCACGAGCGTGGAGGGGGCGTCGGGGCTGCCGACGGGCACCGCCAGTTTCTTCTCGCCGCCGGCGCCGGAGGGGGCCACGGCCGGGCCCTCGGCGTCGCTGGTGTCCCCGCCGGAGTTGGCGGCCAGCACCCCGACGACAGCCGCGAGACCGAGGACGCAGACCACGGCCCCGCCGACGATCAGGGCGCGGCGGCGTTTCTCCGCTGCCTTCTGCTTCTCGCGCTCCACCGCCAGGCGCTGGCGGGCGCTGCGCTTTCCGTCTCGGTTCTTCTCACTCACATGGGGCAGAACGAACCGGGGAGGCGCAACGCGCCTCCCCGGTCCCATGTCCACCCGTTCGAGTGAGTGGCCCTGTCCCCCTGACCCTCCGCGGGGCCGGGTACGGGGCCTGGCGGCCCTACGCCCGCCCGCGCACGCCTTCCGACAGGTCGGCGGCGAGCGCCCGGACCGCCTCGCGGCGGGCGTCCGCGTCGTCGCCGGCGTCGAGCATCTTCTGCACGAAGGCCGAGCCGACGATCACACCGTCGGCGAAGCCCGCGACCTCGGCCGCCTGGGCGCGGTTGGAGACGCCGAGGCCCACGCAGACCGGCAGGTCGGTGGTGGCGCGGGTGCGCCGCACCAGTTCCTGGGCCTGCTCCCCGACGGACGCGCGGGTGCCGGTGACACCCATCAGCGAGGCCGCGTAGACGAAGCCGCTGCCGGCCTCGGTGATCTCCGCGAGCCGCGCGTCCTGGCTGGACGGGGCGACCACGAAGACGGTGGCCAGGTCGTGCTTCTCGGCGTGCTCACGCCACAGCGCGGACTCCTGGACCGGAAGGTCGGGCAGGATGCAGCCCGCGCCGCCGGCCTCGGCGAGCTCCGCGGTGAACCGCTCGACGCCGTAGCGGTCGATCGGGTTCCAGTAGGTCATCACCAGCACCGGCTTCCCGGTCGCCTCGTGTGCCTCGCGGACCGTGCGCATCACGTCGGCGATCTTCACCCCGCCGCGCAGCGCGATGTCGTCGGCGGTCTGGATGACCGGGCCGTCCAGCACCGGGTCGCTGTGCGGAAGGCCCACCTCGACCACGTCCGCGCCGCCGTCGAAGGCTGCCTTGACCGCGTCGATGCCGCCCTCGACGGTCGGGAAGCCCGCCGGAAGATAAGCGATGAGCGCGGACCGGCCCTCGGCCTTCGTGGCCGCGAGAGTGTCGCTCAACAGCTGTCGGTTCCCGGTCACTTGGCGTCCCCCTCGATCTCCGCGACGTCGCCGGCCTGGTCGGCGGCGACCGACGCGTCGGCATCATACAACCCGAAGTAACGGGCTGCCGTGTCCATGTCCTTGTCCCCCCGGCCGGAGAGGTTGACCACGATCAGGCCCTCCGGGCCGAGTTCGCGGCCGACCTCGAGCGCGCCCGCCAGGGCGTGCGCCGACTCGATCGCCGGGATGATGCCCTCGGTGCGCGACAGCAGGCGCAGTGCCTGCATGGCGGCGTCGTCGGTGACCGCGCGGTACTCGCCGCGGCCGCTGTCCTTGAGGTAGGCGTGCTCCGGGCCGATGCCCGGGTAGTCCAGACCGGCGGAGATGGAGTAGGGCTCGGTGATCTGGCCCTCCTCGTCCTGGAGGACGTAGGAGCGGGAGCCGTGCAGGATGCCCGGCTCGCCGACGGTGAGGGTGGCGGCGTGCTCGCCGGTCTCCAGGCCGTGGCCGGCCGGCTCGCAGCCGATCAGGCGGACGCCCTCGTCGGGGATGAAGGCGTGGAAGAGGCCGATGGCGTTGGAGCCGCCACCGACGCAGGCGACCGCCGCGTCGGGCAGCCGGCCGGCGCTCTCCAGCAGCTGCCTGCGGGCCTCGACGCCGATCACCCGGTGGAAGTCGCGCACCATCGCGGGGAAGGGGTGGGGCCCGGCGACCGTGCCGAACAGGTAGTGGGTGTTGTCGACGTTGGCGACCCAGTCGCGGAACGCCTCGTTGATGGCGTCCTTGAGGGTGCGGCTGCCGGACTTCACCGCGACCACCTCGGCGCCCAGCATGCGCATCCGGGCGACGTTGAGCGCCTGGCGCTGGGTGTCGATCTCGCCCATGTAGATGGTGCAGTCGAGGCCGAACAGCGCGCAGGCGGTGGCGGTGGCCACGCCGTGCTGTCCGGCGCCGGTCTCCGCGATGACGCGGGTCTTGCCCATCCGCCGGGTCAGCAGGGCCTGGCCCAGCACGTTGTTGATCTTGTGCGAGCCGGTGTGGTTCAGGTCCTCGCGCTTGAGGAAGATCCGCGCGCCGCCGGCGTGCTCGGCGAAGCGGGGAACCTCGGTCAGCGCGCTGGGACGGCCGGTGTAGTGCACCAGCAGGGCCTCGAGCTCGCGGGCGAACTCGGGGTCCGACTTGGCCTTGCCGTACTCGACGGCGACCTCGTCGACGGCGGCGACGAGCGCCTCCGGGATGAACTTGCCGCCGAAGGCGCCGAAGTAGCCGGCGACGGTGGGGACGTGCCCTTCCGGATCGGGCACGAAGAACTGACTGGACATGCGAAGAGTCACCTCAACAGGTGGTCACGGGTGATGTCGGATCGGCGTGGGGCTTCGCCCCCGCGCCATCGCATCCCGTTCACCTGTCCGGGCTCGTCCCCTATGACGTACCGGACCCTGCGGCCCCGCACCCGCCGGGCCGGTGCCCTGCACCCGCGCGGCTTGCAGCCGCGCGCCAGTCGCGCGAAGCGCTCCTCGGCGGGCTCCGCCGGGCAGGCCTGACCGGCGCACGGCTCCGGGGTGCGGGCCGTTCGGCACGCACCCGCGGATCCGCGGCACTCGGCGGGCTGCGGCTCGGCGGACATCACCTCAGGCTACCCGTCCTCAGGCGCGCCCGTGCCGGATTGCGGGGTGTTCCCCCGCGGCCACCAGGTCGGCCACGGCCGTTCTGGGGTCCTTGCCGGTCACCAGCGACTCGCCGACCAGGACGGCGTCCGCCCCGGCGTTGGCGTAGGCGATCAGGTCGTGCGGCCCGCGGACGCCGGACTCGGCGACCTTGACGATGTGCGGCGGGATCTCCGGCAGCACCCGCTCGATGGTGGAGCGGTCCACCTCCAGCGTCTTGAGGTTCCGCGCGTTCACACCGACGACCTTGGCGCCCGCGTCCAGCGCGCGCTCCACCTCGTCCTCGTCGTGTGCCTCGACCAGGGCGGTGAGCCCGATCGACTCGGCCCGCTCGATCAGCGACTCCAGGGCCGGCTGCTCGAGCGCGGCGACGATCAGCAGGGCGAGGTCGGCGCCGTGGGCCCGCGCCTCCCAGAGCTGGTAGGAGGAGACGATGAAGTCCTTGCGGAGCACCGGGATGTCCACCCGGGCCCGGACCGCCTCGAGGTCGTCCAGCGATCCGCCGAACCGGTGCTTCTCGGTCAGCACGGAGATGACCGCGGCGCCGCCCGCCTCGTAGTCGGCGGCGAGGGCCGCCGGGTCGGCGATGGCGGCCAGCGCGCCCTTGGAGGGGCTGGACCGCTTGACCTCGCAGATGACCTTGACGCCCTCACCGCGCAGGGCGGCGGCGCCGTCCTTGGCGGCGGGGGCCTTGGCCGCGCGCTCCTTGAGCTCGTCGAGGCCGACGCGCGCCTGCCGCTCCGCGAGGTCGGCCCGCACTCCGTCGATGATCTCGTCGAGCACACTCACGCGAGCGGCCCCCTTCCGTGACGGTGGTCGGTTCCGTTCGATACCGATGGTCACTGGCGATGGTATCCGCAGGCGGCCCCCGCTCCCGCATCCGGCGCCGCCGGTCCCACTACCTGGACGTTTCCCGGCAAGAGGCATCAGGTGTGCACGGAGGGCCTCATGGGTGCAGCCAGTGCCCGAACGGGAGATTCCTGACGACGGTGAACACGGCCAGCACCGCGCCGAACGCCCACAGCTGGGCCGGACGGGGATCGAACCGCACCGGCAGCCCCCGGGCCGCCCGCACCGCCCAGACGGCCCACAGGACGGCGAAGAGCAGGTAGCCCACGACGGCCGGCGCGTTGGACTGGAGCGCGGCGGCCAGGTCGCCGTGGACGAAGGCGTGGGCGCTGCGGAGGCCGCCGCAGCCGGGGCAGTAGAGGCCGGTCACGCTGAGCAGCGGGCAGGCCGGGTAGTGCCCGGGTTCGTTGGGGTCCACGG
>NZ_JACADT010000268.1:0-6443 GCF_013421635.1 Streptomyces sp. UH6
GCACCAGCCCCCGTACCGGCTCCCGCACCGGCCCCTCGGCCGGGCCGACGGCCGAAGGCGACCCTCGCCCGGCGCCTGTTCCGACAACGGTGTCAGTCACCCCCGAGGCACTCACCCGCGTGGCGGACATGCTGAGCCGGGACCCGTCACTGCGGCTGAACCGGACCGGCCGCGAGCTGCTGCGGCTGCTCCAGGTCTGCGCCACGGCTGTGCGCGAGCGCGAGCAGCAGCGGATCGTCACGTCCGTCCCCCCGCACTGCCTCGGTCCCCTCGCGGAGTTGCTGCGGGGGTATTCCGGCGTCTGGCAGGACTTCGCCGAGGAGTGCGAGCGGGCGCTGAGCGCGAGCATGCGGGACCTGGCGCACTGAACCGCGCGCGAGGGACGAGGTACCGGGACAGCCGAGAGCCGGCCCCGGCAGCGGACACGAGGAGGCGAAGGTGCAGCACGAACAGGCCGGTACCGGCGGTGAGGGCGAGAGGGAGCCGATCGACGTCTCCCGGGTCGTCGATGCCTACCATGCACTCAGGCCCGACCCCGGGGACCTGCGTCAGCGCGTCGTCTTCGGCACCAACGGGCACCGCGGCTCCGCCCTGGACGCCGCCTTCAACGACGACCACATCGCCGCCATCAGCCAGGCGGTCGTCGAGTACCGGGCCGCGCGGGGCGTCACCGGACCGCTGTTCCTCGGTGCGGATCCGCACGCGCTGTCGGAACCGGCCCGGATCACCGCCCTCGAGGTGTTCGCAGCCAACGGAGTGACCGTGCTGCAGGACACGCCCGGTGCCTTCACCCCCACCCCGGCCGTCTCGCACGCCGTGCTCGCGCACAACCTGCGGCACGGCAGGCGGGCCCCGGCGGACGGCGTCGTGATCACGCCGTCCCACAACCCGCCGGGCGACGGCGGCTTCAAGTACAACGAGCCGCACGGCGGGCCCGCCTCCACCACGGCCACCGCGTGGATCGAGCGGCGCGCCAACGAGCTCCTCGCCGCCGGGCTGTCGCAGGTGCGCCGCGTGCCGTACGCCCGTGCCCGGGACGCGGACACCACAGGACGGTTCGACTTCCTCGGAGCCTACGTCGACGACCTGTCGTCCGTGCTCGACCTGGAGGCGGTCCGCGCGAGCGGCATCCGGATCGGCGCGGACCCGCTGGGCGGCGCCTCGGTCGCCTACTGGGGCCGGATCGCCGAGCGGTACGGCCTCGACCTGACCGTGCTGAACGAACGCACCGACCCCACCTGGCGGTTCCTGGCGCCGGACCACGACGGCCAACTGCGTACCGACTGCTCGTCGCCGCACACCATGGCGCCGCTCACCGCGCGGCGTGACCGGTACGACGTGACCGTCGCCAACGACGCCGACGCCGACCGCCACAGCATCGTCACGCCGGACGGCGGGCTGCTCCCCGCCAACCACTACCTCGCCGTGGCCGTGCCCTACCTGCACGCCCACCGGGACGGCTGGCCGGCCACCGCCGGGATCGGCAAGAGCGTGGTGACCTCCGGCCTCGTCGACCGGGTCACCGCCGAACTGGGGCGGCCGCTGGTCGAGATGCCGGTCGGCTTCAAGTGGTTCACCGAGGGGCTGCGGACCGGACAGCTCTGCTGGGGCGGCGAGGAGTCGGCCGGTGCGTCCTTCCTGCGCCGGGACGGCTCGGTGTGGACGACCGACAAGGACGGCATCGTCCCGGCGCTGCTGGCCGCCGAGATCATCGCGGTCACCGGCTCCTCCCCGTCGGAACTGTGGAACGGGATCACCGAGCGCCTCGGCCGCCCGTCCTACGTCCGGGTCGACACCCCCGCGGGTCCCGAGGAGAAGGCCGCGCTGGGCCGGCTGTCCGCCGACCGGCTGCCGGGCGGCCGACTGGCGGGCGAGGACGTCGAGTCGGTCCTCACCCACGCGCCGGGCAGCGGCACACCGCTGGGCGGTATCAAGGTGACCACCCGCAACGCCTGGTTCGCGGCCCGGCCGTCCGGCACGGAGAACGTCCAGAAGGTGTACGCCGAGTCGTTCCTCGGTCCCGACCACCTCGACCGTGTCCTCGCGGAGGCGAGGGAGATGGTGGAGAAGGCGATCCGGGCGTGACCGGGACCTCGACCGGGATCTGACCGGGCTCGCAGCACGGCCGTGCCGCGCGTCCGCGCCCGGCATCGGCGACCGAACACGTGCCGCACGCGAGGGAGGAGCGGGCACGACGAGCTGAACCGCACCGGACGCGGGCCCGCGGCGGCGGAATTCCGCCGCCGCGGCACCGTCGGCGTGAATACGCCGCACAGCCGCGGTCCGGACGTGAATTCTTTCGGTCTCGCCGATCCTTTTCCTTGGGTCGTCGAACGCGCCGTGGTACCGGCGCGGGGAAATGTGTCACCCCGTGCGGGAAATCGACTCGTCCGTGATTTTGGCGACCCTTGATTCCGGTGCCGGCGATCCTTGATTCGAATGCTGGGGAACTCGGTGGCATCCACCTTTCCTCCCTCGCGCGTCGACCGTGCGGGGGAGGGCTCTTGCGTTCCACCGAAAGCTGGGGTGACGTGCGCATTCGTGCGGGAGCGAGCGGCTGCCAACTGCGTGTGCGATGCGGTTGAACGTTTCTTTCCCGGTGTTCAACTTTCCTCCAGTGAACGTTGACAAAGTTTTGTGCGACCCCGAGATTTACGACAACGTCTTTACTCGAACGCTCACCACGTCGGAGGACGGCACATGAATGCACGGCCTGTTCTTGTTCACACCCACGGAATAGGGGGGATCGACTACAGCTCGATGACCCCGGACCAACTGGGCATCGCGAACGGTCTCGCGGAGAAGGGGGGCTTCGACGTCGTACCGGGCATCTTCCTGGGACGCGAGCACCTGTCCGCGGTGACGGACCTGATGTACGCGTGGCACGAGAACCGGGCGTCCCTGCCCGCCGTCCTCGGGTTCTCCGTGGAGGGCCCTCTGCTGGGCCGCACCGGCGGGGTGCCGCCGCGCGGGATCTGGTCGCCCACCGCCCAGGAGTGGGAGCGCATCGCGGTCATGGGCCGGTACGGCCTCCGGTACATCGTGATGGGCCCGGACATGGGCGAACTCGACGACGAGTTAGACGACGGCCTCACCTACCGGGACGTGATCGACCTCTGCTACGTCAACGGCGTCAAGATCGCGCTCGGGCATTTCCAGCACCACGCGCCGGAACTCAGCGCCGAGCGCACCCGCGCCGTCATCGCGCACGTGCAGGACCGCTACGGCCCGGGTCCGGACGTCCTGCTGACCGACCACCTCTACAACGACATGCCGCGCAACTTCCGCCACGTGTGGCGGACCGCGGAGGAGCGCTCCCGCCGGGCCGAGCAGATCGCGCCGGTACTGGCCGCGGACTGGGAGACGGCGGACCTCGACCGGCTGCTGGGACCGGTGCCGGCGACCCTGCTGCGGGCCGCCCGGGAGGGGCACCTGCTGCCGTTCCTGAACTTCGACGGGGACCACGTCGACCTGGAGATCTGTCGCCGCACGCTCGATCACCTCGGCCCCGAGCGTCTGATCGGGATCACCGACGACATCGCCGTCCCGTTCCTGGCCGGGGAGGAGCTCCACCACCGGGAGGGCAGCGGGCTCTGGTACCGCTCCGACGGCATCGTGGCGGCCGGCTCGGGCGAGCTCGCCACCCAGCGCCGCAACCTGAGGAGCCTCACCGCCGACGGTTCCGTCTTCGACCGCGTGTTCGGGCACAACGCGCGGCGTGGGCTGACCCCGGTGCGGGTCCCCGCGGTGGCCGGAGTGGGCGGCGCGGGATACGGAGGGCAGGACCGTGACTGAGCCCGCGGTCGCACAGCCCCCCGCCGTCGCACAGCCCCCCGCCGTGGCGCAGTCGCCCAGGACCACGGCCCGTACCGCCGTCGGCGTGTACGTCGCCGCCTGTGACCCGGAGGCGGCCGTCAACGCCAGCACGTGGCGGGAGACGGAACCCGCGCACCACGCCGTACGCGCCGCCCTTCTGACACGCGACTGGGCGGACAGGGCGGTCCCGGAGGCCCTGCGACGGCTCGCCGCCGACCCCGCCGACGCCACCACCCACCGGTTCCTCGAAGCGGCACTCGAGGCGGAGCTCGCCCGTGACGCGGCGTTCGCCGCACGGCTCGGGGAGATGGTTGCCGAGGCGGAGCGGACCACGGTGATCCGCTACCACCTGGGCGCCGACCACCGCCGGCCCACCGACGACGAGCCGCCGGTCCCGGGCACCGCCGAGGACGTCCGCGCACTGATCGGCGCCGAACCGGTGGCGCGGGCGGGTGCGGGCGACCCCTTGGTGGCGGTCGTCATCCCGGTGCGGGCGCACCCCTCCGACACCGGCCGGGCGCGCAACGCCGTGGCCGCCGTCGCCTCGGCGGTGCGGCAGGACCTCGACCGGTCCGCCTACCGGGTCGTCGTCGTGGAACAGGACGTCGAGCCCCGGATGGACCGGTACCTCGCCGACCTCGTCGACGACTACCTGTTCCTGCCCAACCCGGGTGCCTTCAACAAGAGCTGGGCGCTGAACGCCGGTGTCGCGGCCGTCCCGGGGGCACGCCACCTGTGCTTCCACGACGCCGACATGGTGGTGGAGCGCGACCACCTCTCCAAGGTGGTGGCCTGCCTGGAGGACGGGCCGCCCGCCCTCCTGCCCTACGGCGACCTGATCTTCCTCGACCCGGCCAGCAGCGGCAGGGCCATCCGGTCCCGGCTGGCACCCGGCGGTTCCGGAACCGCGGACGCCTCGCAGCTGCGGGGCTTCGCGCTCCGCGACGTGTGGGGCGGCTACGTCTGTGTCACCCGCGACCTCTTCGAGACGGTGGGCGGCTACGACGAGCGCTTCCGGGGCTGGGGCGACGAGGACAACGAGTTCTACCGGCAGGTGCTGCGCCACACGTCCGTGCCCCGGTGGAGCCGTCCGCTGGCGCACCTGTGGCACCGCCGGCCGGTCATGGTCGACGCCGAAGGGCGCCGGGCCAACCAGCACATCGCGAGGACACCGCGGCCCGCGAACCCGGGGCCGCTCGGCGACCCGCGGAAGTACGCGCACGAGATGACGCACGGAACGAGGACGGAAACGGCGTGAGCACACAAAACAAGGGACTGGCCGCACGATTCGGCGTACCGCCCCTCACCGAGGTACGCCGGACCACGGCCGCGGTCCTGGTGGACACCGTGGGAGTGGGACTGATGATCCCCATCTCCCTGCTCTACTTCACCCTCACCACCGACATCCCCGTGGCGGAGCTGGGCGTCGCCCTCACGGCGGCCACCCTGCTGTCGTTGCCGGCGGGACTGGCGGGCGGGGCGATGACCGACCGCTTCGGCCCGAAGCTCGCCATGGTCACCAACAACCTGGTGTCGGCCGCCGGTTACGTGCTGTACCTGCTGGCGGACGGCCTGGCCACGGCCTTCCTGGCGATGCTGCTGGTCGCCATCGCGGACCGGATGTACTGGGCCTGCTGGTCGTCCTACGTGCACACACTCAGCGGCGGACGGCCCTTCGAACGCTGGTTCGCCTTCCTGGAGTCCATCAAGGCGGGCGCCATGGGACTCGGCGCGATCCTCGCCACCGTGATCCTCGCGGCCGGCACCGACGCCGGCGCCCGCTGGCTGGTCGTCCTCAACATCGCCACCTGTGTGGCGGCGGCGCTGCTGTTCGTCCTCCAGCCCATGTCCCCGCCCGCCGACGACGCGGCCGCGGCCGGCGGCGAGGACGACGAGGACCCCGAACTCCTGCAGGCCGTACGGGGATGGCGCACCGCCTTCGCCGGCCGGGCCAACCGCCTGTTCGTGATCGGCCAGGTGCTGCTCAGCCCGGTGATGCTGCTGCCCTCCGTGGCGCTGCCGCTGCTCTTCGTGGAGCGGTGGGACATGCCGGTCTACGTGTCCACGCTGCTCTTCGCCCTGAACACCGGGATCGCGGCGCTGATCCAGACACCGCTCAGTCATGCCGTGCGGTTCCGCTCCCGGGCGGGGGTCATCTGCTTCTCCGCCGGGCTGCTGTCCGCGTCACTGCTGCTGATGGCCGCCATGCCGGAACGGCAGTCGGCGCTCGCGTGGTGCGTCGTGGTGGTCGTCGGCGTGGTGCTGGCGGTCGTCGACGCCCTGTACATGCCCGCCTCCAACGCCTTGATGACCGAGTCGGTGCCGGACGCCGTACGCGGCCGGACCGTCGCGGTGTTCCAGACCGCGGCCGCCGTGGGCATGGCGGTCTTCCCGGCCTGCTTCGGCTTCGTCTTCGAGTTCTCCTCGGCGCTGACCTGGGTGCTGCTCGCGGCCGTCATCGCGGCGGGCGGCCTGTGCTTCGCCGCCGCGGCGGCCCGGCTGCCGCACGCGGTGCGCTTCCCCGAGTTCCGGAAGACGGACGAGGCCACGGCCGGGGCGCCGGAAAGCCTGGCGGGGTCGCAGTGAGCACGCTCTCCAGCAGCCCCGGCCGGACGGCCACGATGGCC
>NZ_JACADT010000269.1:0-6426 GCF_013421635.1 Streptomyces sp. UH6
ACCCGGCCGCCGCCGAGCCCGTCGCACGCACGCGCCTCCGACCACCGGATCCGGGCGCCGTACCCGACTGTCTCGCCCCCTGAAAGGCACCGGCCCCCACCGGTGCTGCTCATCAGAGTACGGGCGGCGGCCTACCCGGGAAGCGGATTCGCCGAACTGGGGGGAGCGGCGCGATCCCCCGGGGCGCACGGGCCCCCCACCGCACCCCCGACCCCGTCCCCCACGCCGCCACGCGCGCCACCGGCGCCCGGACGGTCAGGAGTTGTACGCCCCCTGCGCCCGCTCCAGCCCCTCCAGCACCAGCGACTCCACCGCGTCCGCCGCACGGTCCACGAAGAAGTCCAGCTCCTTGCGCTCCGTGGAGGAGAAGTCCTTCAGCACGAAGTCCGCCACCGGCATCCGCCCCGGCGGACGACCGATCCCGAACCGCACCCGGTGGTACTCCGGCCCCATCGCCTTGGTGATCGACTTCAGCCCGTTGTGGCCGTTGTCGCCCCCGCCCAGCTTCAGCCGCAGCGTCCCGTAGTCGATGTCCAGCTCGTCGTGGACCGCGACCACGTGCGCCGTCGGCACCTTGTAGAAGTCCCGCAGCGCGTTCACCGGCCCACCGGACAGGTTCATGAACGACATCGGCTTCACCAGCACGACCCGGCGCGACAGCGGCCCCGGCGGACCCATGCGGCCCTCCACCACCTGGGCCTGCGCCTTCCCCGCCCGCTTGAACCGGCCGCCCGTCCGCTCCGCCAGCAGGTCCGCCACCATGAAGCCGACGTTGTGCCGGTTCATCGCGTACTCCGGCCCCGGATTGCCGAGACCCACCACCAGCCACGGGGCATTCGCGTCTGTGGACACCACGTCACTCTCCCTGGAAACGCCTCACCGAACAGCAAACACCACCGGCCGCCGCCCCCCAGGGGAGCGGCGGCCGGTGACACGACTACGCGAGGACTCAGCCCTCGTCGACGACGTCGCCCTCGGGAGCGGCGGCCTCGCCGGCCTCCTCCTCGGACGCCTCGACCTGCGGCGCGACGACGGACAGCACGACGGCGTCCTCGTCACCGGCGAGCGAGACGCCCTTCGGCAGCTTGACGTCCTTCGCCAGAACGCTGACACCCGACTCCAGGCCCTCGACCGACACGGTCACGGACTCGGGGATGTGGGTGGCCTCGGCCTCGACCGACAGGGCGGCCTGGACCAGCTCGACCAGACCGGCACCCGGGGCCAGCTCGCCCTCGGTGACGACCGGGATCTCGACGGAGACCTTCTCGCCACGCTTGACCAGCAGCAGGTCGACGTGCTCCAGGAAGCCCTTCAGCGGGTCGCGCTGCACGGCCTTCGGGATCGCCAGCTCGTCGGCCTTGCCGTCGACCGACAGGGAGATCAGGACGTTCGGCGTACGCAGCGCCAGCAGCAGCTCGTGACCCGGCAGGGTCAGGTGCTTCGGGTCCGTGCCGTGGCCGTACAGGACGACCGGCACCTTGTTGTCGCGGCGGATGCGACGGGCCGCGCCCTTGCCGAACTCGGTGCGGGTCTCAGCGGCGAGCTTCACCTCGGACATGGCTCACACTCCTCGTAGTGGTACGTGAAAACGGTCGGGGTCGGTCACCCGGCCAAACAACGGCCTGCTACGAAGAGCGCGTCGATAACGGACCGCCGTACACGCAGTACGGCCTCCCTCGCCGAGCAACTCCATGAGTCTACTCGGCCAAGGAGGCCGCACAAAAACGATCTAGCAGAGACCGGACGGAAGCCCGCTCACCGATCCCCGGACCACTGGATCACTGGATCACTGGATCACTGCTCGTCGAACAGGCTCGTCACCGAACCGTCCTGGAACACCTCACGCACCGCCGAGGCGATCGTCGGCGCGATCGACAGCACGGTGATCTTGTCCAGCTCCAGCTCACCCGGCGTCGGCAGGGTGTTGGTCAGCACGAACTCGCTCACCCGCGAGTTCTTCAGCCGGTCCGCCGCCGGCCCCGACAGCACACCGTGCGTCGCCGTCACGATCACGTCCGCCGCACCGTGCGCGAACAGGGCGTCCGCCGCCGCGCAGATCGTGCCCGCGGTGTCGATCATGTCGTCGACCAGGACGCACACCCGGTCCTTGACCTCGCCCACGACCTCGTGGACCGTCACCTGGTTCGCCACGTCCTTGTCGCGCCGCTTGTGCACGATCGCCAGCGGAGCGCCCAGACGGTCGCACCAGCGGTCCGCCACCCGCACCCGGCCCGCGTCCGGCGAGACCACCGTCAGCTTGTCCCGGTCCACCTTCGCGCCCACGTAGTCCGCCAGCAGCGGCAGCGCGAACAGGTGGTCCACCGGACCGTCGAAGAAGCCCTGGATCTGGTCCGTGTGCAGGTCCACGGTGAGGATCCGGTCCGCACCCGCCGTCTTCATCAGGTCCGCGATCAGACGGGCCGAGATCGGCTCACGGCCACGGTGCTTCTTGTCCTGACGCGCGTACCCGTAGAACGGCACGATCACCGTGATCGACCGGGCCGACGCGCGCTTCAGCGCGTCGATCATGATGAGCTGCTCCATGACCCACTTGTTGATGGGGGCCGTGTGGCTCTGCATCAGGAAGCAGTCCGCGCCACGCGCCGACTCCTGGTAGCGAACGTAGATCTCACCGTTCGCGAAGTCGAAGGCCTTGGTCGGCACGACCTCGACGCCCAGCTGGTGCGCCACCTCCTCGGCAAGCTCGGGGTGGGCGCGGCCGGAGAAGAACATCATCTTCTTCTGGCCGGTCGTCTTGATCCCGGTCACAGCACTGTCTCCTCAGAGGTGTGGTCTCGCAGCGGGCGGAGCAGGGGAGATCGCCGGACGGCGCCTGCCCGCCCGGCTGGGGGGTGGTGCGGTTTCTGCACTTATCACGGTACGCCCGATCAGACGGGCCTGAACACGCTCAGCCTTCGCCGTCCACCGGCCGGGACGCCTCCTCGGCGGCCTTCGCCGCGGCGCTCCCCGGACGCTTCCGAGCCACCCAACCCCCGATATTCCGCTGCTGGGAGCGGGCCACGGCCAGGGCACCGGGCGGTACCGGCTGGGTCACCACCGACCCCGCCGCGGTGTACGCGCCGTCCCCGACAGTGACAGGAGCCACAAACATGTTGTCCGCACCGGTACGACAGTGCGACCCGATCGTTGTGTGGTGCTTCTCCTGACCGTCGTAGTTCACGAACACGCTGGCCGCGCCGATGTTCGTGTGGTCGCCGATCGTGGCGTCGCCCACATAGGTCAGGTGCGGCACCTTGGTGCCCTCGCCGATCTCCGCCTTCTTCGTCTCGACGTACGTCCCGATCTTCGACCGCAGACCCAGCCGCGTGCCCGGCCGCAGGTACGCGAACGGCCCCACGGACGCCTCCGGACCCACGATCGCGCCGTCCGCGACCGTGTTGTCCAGCCGCGCGCCCGGACCCACCTCCGTGTCGTGCAGACGGCTGTTCGGGCCCACCTCGGCGCCCTCGCCGACGTGCGTCGAACCCGTCAGCTGCGTGTTCGGATGCACCAGCGCGTCCTGACCGAACGTCACCGTCACGTCCAGGTAGGTCGACGCCGGGTCCACCACCGTCACGCCGGACAGCATCGCCCGCTCCAGCAGCCGCTCGTTCAGCGAGCGACGGGCCTCGGCGAGCTGCACCCGGTTGTTGATGCCGGCGATCTCCCGGTGGTCCTCCGCCACACTCGCCCCCACCCGGTGGCCGTCGGCGCGGAGGATGCCGAGGACGTCCGTCAGGTACTCCTCGCCCTGGCTGTTGTCCGTGCGCAGCCGGCCCAGCGCGTCGGCCAGCAGGCGGCCGTCGAACGCGAACACACCGGAGTTGATCTCACGGATCGCGCGCTGCGCGTCGGAGGCGTCCTTGTGCTCCACGATCGCGGTCACCGCGCCCTGCTCGTCGCGGACGATCCGGCCGTAGCCGGTGGCGTCCGGGACCTCGGCGGTCAGCACCGTCACCGCGTTGCCGTCGGCGGCGTGCGTCTGCGCGAGCGCGCGGAGCGTCTCGCCGCGCAGCAGCGGGGTGTCGCCGCACACCACGACCACGGTGCCGTCCACGGCGCCGAGCTCGTTCAGCGCGATGCGGACCGCGTGGCCGGTGCCGTTCTGCTCCTCCTGCACGGCGGTGCGCACGGCGGGGTCGGTCTCGCCCAGGTGGGCCGTCACCTTCTCGCGGGCGTGGCCCACCACGGCCACCAGGTGCTCCGGCTCCAGCTCGCGGGAGGCCGCGAGCACGTGCCCCACCAGGGAACGCCCGCAGAGCGTGTGCAGGACCTTGGGAGTGGCGGACCTCATACGGGTGCCCTCACCCGCTGCGAGAACGACGACGGCGGCCGGGCGGTTGGCGCTCACGGTGGTGCCCTTCGGCTGTGTTACGAGTGGGACCCTCGCAGGATACCGGGGGGTCGGTGAGCAGCACATGCGAACGGGCCCCGACCGCTTGGGCGGTCGGGGCCGGTCAGGAGTGCTCACGTTGTTCGGCTCCCCCGCCAGGACTCGAACCTGAACAGCTAGAACCAAAATCTAGAGTGCTGCCAATTACACCACGGGGGAATGCTTTGTCAACCCAGGTGAGCTGAGTCATGCGCTGACGCCGCGGCCTCTACTATGCCGTACCAGGTCCCCTCGATGCGACGGTACAAGTCGGCTGCCTGAAGCACATATACGGCAAGGCAGCCTCGATAGCTCTCGCCGGTGTTCCTCCGTACGGTCTTCGGGTTGTGCCTCTTCAAGGTGGTCTTGTAGAAGGCGGACTCGTCGGCGCCCGTCAGTTCGGCCCAGTACTCCTCAGCGGCTCGCGCATCAGCTCCTTGGTGGATCATCACGGCGAAACGCAGGCGTTCGAAGGGGGCGCCCACCAGGCGGAGCCAGGCGAGGTAGAGCCGGATGACGCCCGGGTCGCTGTTGACGAAGACGACCCGTTCGCGGCGGGCGTACGGCTTGTCCTTCGACCCCTCCGCCCAGTAGAGGGCGACTCCGGCGATGAAGAGTTCGCGCTCGGTCAGGACTCCGATCTCACGCCGGGCCGCCCCCTTGGTCCGCTGTCGTTCCGCCTCGCGGGTCTGCAGCCGGGCCTCCCAGGCCCGCTTACCGATCTCGGACGCCTCCTCGCGGCTGCGACGTTGCCGCTCAGGCTTCGGCAGGTCCCGGACCCACAGGGACACCGAACTCCTGGAGCAGCCCAGTTCCGCCGTGATCCGGTCGTAGGTCCAGCCCTGGCGGCGGAGCTCGCGGGCGCGTTCGCGGAGGTCGTCCTTGGCACGGGGGCGTTTGGTCCACTCCGGCGGCGGCTCGCCCGCGAGGAGGGGGCGGAGGGTCCAGTTGTCGATGCCCAGCTCCTCGCGGATCCGCCGGGTGCTGAGTCCTTGCCGCCGGAGGGCGACGGCCTGTTGCCGGAGGTCGTCGGATCCGGCGTCGCGCTGTTCCATGTGCTCACTCTGCGCGAGCGGCCGTCGTTGTGAGGCGGAAATCTGAGCGATTCACCAGTTCGAGCGCTTTTACCGTGAGTTCGATGGCCATGTATCGATATGTCCATTCGCAAACCCGCAGGAACGTCTCTGGATGCCTTCCGTAGGCTTGGCGCATGACCACGACGGGGGAAGAGCGACGGGCGGCGGTGGAGCGGGCCGGGCCGGGTGACGGCTGGTGGCCGCGCCGGCGGTCGGTGGCGCTGGACGTCACGCTGGCGGTGGCGTCGGCCACGGAGTGCGCGGTGGAGGGCGTGGGGTTCGCCCGCGACGCCGGGCTGCCGGTGGCCGTGGGCGTGGTGTTCGGCGTGCTGGTGGGTTCCGTACTGGGGTTCCGCCGGCGGTGGCCGGTGGCGGTCGCCCTGGTGGGGGTGGCGATCACCCCGGCGGTGATGGGCTTCCTGCTGGCGGTGGTCGGCCTCTACACGGTCGCCTCCTCGGACCTGCCGCGACGGCTGATCGGCGCGCTGGCCGGGATGTCCCTGGCGGGCGTCCTGGTGGTGGCGCTGGTGCGGATGGAGCCCGAGGTGGAGGGCTGGTTCCGGTGGTTCGCCGCGGTCAGCACCGCGCTGGGGCACACGGCGCCGGCCGTGCTGCTGGGCCTGTACGTGGGTGCGCGGCGGCGGCTGATGGAGTCGCTGCGGGAGCGTGCGGACAGTCTGGAGCGGGAGCTGCAGCTGCTGGCGGAGCGGGCCGAGGAGCGGGCCGAGTGGGCGCGCAACGAGGAGCGCCGGCGCATCGCGCGGGAGATGCACGACGTGGTGGCGCACCGGGTGAGCCTGATGGTGGTGCACGCGGCGGCGCTCCAGGCGGTGGCGTTGAAGGACCCGGAGAAGGCGGTGCGGAACGCGGCGCTGGTGGGGGACATGGGCCGGCAGGCGCTGACGGAGCTGCGGGAGATGCTGGGCGTGCTGCGGACCACCCCGGCGGCCGGTGCGGCGCCGGTGTCCGCCTCGGCCT
>NZ_JACADT010000027.1:0-20132 GCF_013421635.1 Streptomyces sp. UH6
CACCTTGGCGGCCTCGGCACCGCGCTGGCACCGCTCCTCGATCTGCGCGGCCGCCGCCGCCTGCTGCCCCGCCGCCTCGGCGAGCCGGGCCAGCTCGGACTGCACCCCGCCCTTGATGTCCAAAGCGCGGGCCGCTTCCGCCAGCTGGCCGCAGTGCCCGGCAACCTGCCGGGCCCGGTCGGCCATCGCGCGGGCGTCGTCCGCACGCCGCTCCATCACCTTCGCCCGCTGCCGCAAGCGGCGCTCCAGCTGCTTGGCGGTGCGGACCTCGCCCCACTCCAGGGACTCGGTCGCGGCGCCGCCGCCCAGCTGCACACGGCCCTTGCTGCCCTCACCCGTCACGCCGGTGACGACGGGCTCGTCCGGCGCCCGCGACGGCTTCGGCGGCACACCGCCAGCCACCGCCTGGTCCCCGTTGCCGCCGGCCTCCTTCTCCGGGGTCTGCCGGGCCTTGCTCATGCGGTCCTTCTCCGTGCGGTAGTCGGTGCTGCCGTCGGCCCAGCCGTCCTTCGCCCCGTCCCGGTACGCGCGGATCGGAGCGGTGATCCGGGCGGCCCGGTGCCCGTCGCGCCATCCCGCCTCCCGCGCGGGCTGCGTCCGCGGCGGCGTCTTCTCCTCCGAGGTCTTGGCGGCCTCGGCGGCCGGAACGGCACCAGCACCGGCATCCGGTGTGGTCACCGGGCCGACCGTCCCCTTGAGGTCCTTGCGGTCGACGGCCTCGGTGTTCTTCTTCTCCGAGACCGTGCGCTTGACCTCCGGGTCCCGGCGGTCCTCCCGGGACTGCCGGTCATCGCGGTCGACGGCCTCGGTGCTGCGCTTCTCCGCGATCGTGTGGTTGCGCTTCACGTCCGGGTCGGACCGCTTCTCCGAGACCGTGTGGTTCTTCTTGTTCTCGGTCTCGTGCTCGCGCTCGTCCTTCACCGCCTCGGTCCGGGCGGTCTGCTTCCCGCCCTTGATCTGACGGGCCGTGGTGTCCGCGCTCTTCGCGTCGCGGTGGTTCTTCGCGTCGCTCTTGCCGTGGTGGGACCGGTCGTTCTTGCTGTGGTTCGAGGAGTCCGACTTCCGCAAGGAGTCGTTCTTCTCGTTCCGGTTGACCGTCTCGCGCACCTCACGCCGTACCCCGGTCGCGGCCCGTGCATGGGCCTCGGCGAGCTTCCGCTTCTCACGGGCGAGAGCAACGTCGGCCATGGTGATGCCCGACCCGGCAGGCTTGGCCGCCTTCTGCTCCTGGCCGTGCCCCTCCTGGGCCATCTCCGCCGCCGGTTCGGCCGGCACTTCGACCCATCCGACGGGCGCGGCCTCCTGCCGCATCGACGCATCCGGAACCGGCTCCTGGGGCGGCCCGGACGCTGCCTGCCCCCCAGGCTCGGGGGGTGCCGCCGGAGTCTCCGGCGGGTCCTCGCGATCTGCCACGATTCACTCCCTGTCACTGACTGACTGACCGACTGACCAGCCAGAGACACCCCTGAGAGACCCGTAATGGCCGCTCAGGGGCACTCTCGCGCGGTCAGTCAGTCAGTCAGTCACTCACGCTCTGTGCACGCCGCTTGGCGAACACGACGGCCCCGACGACGACCAGGGCGACCAGCACGCCGCCGCCGAGGTCCACCGAACCGGAACCCTCAGCGGCGGCCAGGTCGGTGTCGTTGAACGCGACGGACGACGGGAACGCCTGGCTGCACCGCTCGATCACGTCGGCCGTGCTGCTACCGAACCCGCCCTCGCTCTTGCCGCGGTCGACGCAGTCCATGACCGCCTCCTCGCGGGCCTTGTCGGCCTCCGTGACCACGCTGCGGGCGGCCTCCGCTTCGACCTCCACCCGCCGCTCCTCCAGCGCCACCCGCCGCTCGGCGAGGACGCGGTCCGCTTCCGCCTGCTGGTAGTGGGACCAGCCCATCAGCCCGCCACCGAGGACCGCGCCGGCGGCCACGCCGTAGGCGACGACCCTCCGGGTGCTCAGCTTCGGACGAACGCCCTTGTCAGGGGCCGTGTCGTACACCGGGCCGGTCACCATCGCGTCCAACTCGGCGGTCGTGGGGATACGGTGCTCGTTCATCAGCGGCCTTCCTTCCATGCGGTGCGAGATGCGGTGGTCAGGGCCGTGGAGACCTCGGGCCAGGCCCGGCCTGCGGTCTCGTTCCAGTGGCTGTAGTGCTGCGCGGTGCCGATCGCCCGCTGCAGGTACGTCTCCGCCTCGCTGACCTGCAAGGACGTGGCCTGTCCGACCGTGGTGAGGACGTGGAGGCCACCGGCGATGCACAGGCCCTCGTCGGTGCCCATGACCCAGCCGGTCTGCGCCCAGCCCCACGTCTGCAGGAGCCTGCGGGTCTGCTCCAGTAGCGCCGACGGCCGCAACGGCGGCATCTGGTCGACCAGGCCCCACCGGACCGTCCAGGCCAGCCGCCTGGCCCGCAGGTAGTCGGCGCGGGTCGGCAGGGCCGGGAGCCGGGGAAGTGCCGGCGCCGCGGGCGCCGGGCGGATGTCGATGTCGGGGGCGATGTCGGGGGCGAGTGCTGGCGCCTGGTGCCGTGTCAGCACACTCACGTGGGATCCTCTCTGTGCTGCCGGTCGTGCTCTCGTTCAGCCGTGTGCACCCGGCACACAGGACTCCGGCCCACCCCGATTCCTGCGGGGTGGGCCGGATCCGTATCCGCCGGGAGCGGACTACTTCTGGGCGTCGGCGACGTACCGGCGGGCGGTGCGCTCGTCCACGCCGAACCGCTTGGCGACCTCAGGGACGGACAGGGCCTGGCCCTGCGTCCGGACCCACTGGATGCGGTCCGCCCGGGTCGCCGAACGCTGCGCGTTGACGTCCCTCAGCCGGTCACTGTCCGGCTTCTGTCCGCCCCCGTCGGTCCGCAGGGCGGCAGAGAAGCCGAAACGGCTGGTCGGCTCGTCTGTCCGCGTCTGTCCGCCCGTCTGTCCGTCCCCTGCGGTCAGGGCGGTCGACGACAGCGCGGACCCGGTCTCGCCGCTGTCCGGACCGACGGGCTCGGACAGTCCGGCCGGGAGGGCCAGCGCGCGGCGGTGGCGGAGTTCCTCCGCCATGTCGTACGCCTCCATCTCGGTCCGGAACCGCTGGCTCATCCGGGCCAGCCGCACCCGCTCCGGGCGGGACTCCTCGGCAATCTCCAGCTCGATGTCCCGCTCGATCCGGGCGAGCATCCGCCGGTGGTTGGCATCCGCCTCGGCGGTCTCCACGGTGATGTCGGCCTCGGCCAGGGCGACGATGTCCTCCGCCCTGCGGACCGCGTGCGCGGCCTCCAGACGGGCCCGCCGGTCGGCGAGGTCCAGCGTCCACGCCCCCTTCGCGATCAGCGGGATGATCCCGCCCGCCACCGCCAGGCCGCCCCACTCCTCGACCGCATGCCAGCCCATGAGCACGCCGGCCGCGGCGGCCAGAAGCCAGGAGATGACGTGCAGAGTGATGTGAGTCTTCTTACCGCCCACGCCCCGGTAGAGACCGAGGAGGGCGACCCCCCACGCGGCGTCCATGCCCAGGCCCATGGCGACGGTCCCCATGACCGAGCCCTCGGTGATGCCCGCGATCGAGTAGCCCGCCCACCCGACACTCACCGCTGTGAGCGCGAGGGCGGTGTACAGGAGGAAGGGCTTCTCCTCCTTGCGGGGTCCGGCCTTGCTGTTCTTGCTGATGTCCATGCCTTCCTTCTCCTTGTCTCTCAGACCCGGTCGGGGTGCTCGCTGTCGGTCTCGGGCTCGCACCAGCGGCACGGCAGTCCGTCCAGCGCGTCGTGGATCCGGTCGCCCAGGAACCCGCCGCCCACCAGGAACACGGCCAGCGCGCCGACGGCGCCGGGCGCCCAGTCCGGGATGCGCGCCTGGTACAGGACCAGGGCGCCCAGGAAGGTCAGCGGGAAGAAGCGGGTGAAGTCGCTCTGGTGCGCCAGCCACAGCAAGACCGCGCGGGCCCGCCAGTAGCCGATCAGCAGGTAGGCGTGCATCGGGATCTCCCGGGAGTCAGGGCTGCGGGTCACGCCGCCCGCTGCCAGACGGCCGGTACCCGGCGCGGGAGGCGGACGACGTCGGCGGTGAGCAGGGAGCGGTAGTGGGCCAGGTCCTCGGCGTCGACGTCCGTGTCGGCGTCGCGCTCGAGGTCGGCGACGATGTCGGCGAGCGCGTCCTGCCCGGCCTCCGTGTCGAAGCCGAGCACCAGGTCCTCGTCGTCGAGGACGGTCGTACGGGCGGCGAGCTGCTGGGTACCGTGTCGCATGGCGTTCCTTCTCTGAGGTTGCGGACGCCGGCGGCGGCCGACCCGTACGGAGGGTTCAGCTCCTCGGGTCGGCCGCCGCGCCGGCGTCCTCGCTGATGTCAGGCCCGTGCCGAAGCACCAGACCTCCTCGCCCCTGCCTAGGGGCGGCTGCTCAATTCACTGACTTCCGTGACCAGGAGCGCCACGCGCTCCCGGCGGAAGGGGCGGACCCTGTGTCCGCCGTCGCGCCCCGCCCCGGTCTCGCTCCGGGGTGCTGCTGTGCGGGGCTCCATCACCAGTCCCGGCAGCGCGCTGCCGTTGGTAGGTCGGTGATCCACCGTCCGGGCCTGACAAGGCGCACCCGCTGGGGTGGGTGCGTGCCCGACGTGCCTCGCCCCGCTCTGTCCCGGGACCCTTCGCCCTTCGCAGGGCGCGCTGTTGACCACCCATCACCAAATGCTGACGGGTCGTCGCCTCCATCAAGGTAGACCACTAGCGCAGCTTTGCGCTAGTGGTAGCGCAACTACTGTCCGTGGCTTAACCTCGTGGGTGTACCGCTGCACTTCGGTTGCAGACGAAGGACTTTGAAAGGAGGTCGGATATGCCCGAGAACACGGGATACGCAGAGATCGCCTCGTACTACCGCCAGCAGATCCAGGACGGATCGCTCAAGCCGGGCGAGACCATGCCGTCACTGCGGCAGGTCTGCGACCGCTTCGGCGTCGCGCAGACGACAGCCAACCGCGCGTATCGCGCGCTCAAGATGGAGGGCCTGACGCTCCCGAAGCCGGGTGTCGGAACCGTCGTCGCGGGCCCGATCAGCAACAACATCGCCTCACGGGTGGCTCTCCACGCTGCTACGGGGAAGGCCCTCGGGGGCGGTGAGACCTCGCAGATTCTGGAGGTCGGCACCACTGGGGCCGACGAACTGGTGGCCCCGCGGCTGGACGTCGCCCCGGGCACGCCGGTGCACGTCCGTCGGCGGCTGGTGAGCCGCGGTGGCGTACCGGTGCACCTCAGCAGCTCGTACTACCCGGCCTATGTCATCGGCGTGACGCCGGAGCTGATGGAACCGGTCTCCACCGGGGCCTCTCGGGAACTCGCAGCCGAACGGCTGGGCTCTCCTCAGGCCCGCGTCCTGGAAGAGGTCACCTCACGGTTCGCCCTGGAGTCAGAGAAGGCCGCGCTCGGTCTGACCGCTGGCGACGTGATCGTGACGCAGGTGGTACGGACCGTGGTCCTCGAGGACGGCCGCATCGTGGAAGTCGCCGTCAAGGTGGCTGGCGGGTCGACGATCCTCCGCTGGTCAACATCCCTGCAAGGCGGCTCACGCTGATGAGTTGACAGGCTTACCCACAGGGCTGGCTCTCTACGATCTAGCCCAGAGACAGCAAAACCCGGTCCTCCCCCTTCTTTGCCCAAGAACAGGAGGACCGGGTCCCAAGATGACGGGCGTACCCGTGCCCTT
The DNA here is from genome assembly GCF_013421635.1 of Streptomyces sp. UH6. Classification (NCBI taxonomy): domain Bacteria; kingdom Bacillati; phylum Actinomycetota; class Actinomycetes; order Kitasatosporales; family Streptomycetaceae; genus Streptomyces; species Streptomyces sp. UH6. Next base: position 5,679 of record NZ_JACADT010000027.1, read on the forward strand.
CGATCGTACGAGACGGTTCCGCCGAAAGGCTAGGCGGCTCGTCTGAGACGATTGACACGGCGCGGGGCGGGCCCAGGAAAGGGTGACCCCTCCGTGCACCACCAGCACGTTTGTGCCGCTACCACTTGTGCCGGCCTCGCCGCGACCCGTACCGGCGGTGGCCAATGAGCTACCAGGGACAGACCTGGGTCGACGCCGTCGCCCTGCCGAAGCTGAAGAACGGCGGAGAGCTCCTGGTGATGCTTCGCGTCGCCAACCACGCAGGCAACGGCCCGACCAAGATGAGCGGCTGCACCGCGTCAGCCGAGACCCTCGCCCGTGAGTGCCTGATGGGCCGCTCCACCGTGCTGAAGCACCTGCGCGAGCTGCGTAGCCGCGGCCTCCTCGTCGCGGGCGATCCGAGCCTCGTCGCGCACCTCCCGGCGGACAAGCGGCCGCCCGTCTACGACCTCGCCGGCGCGCACGCCGAGGGCTGCACCGGCGGCCACACGATGCTCGCCGAGTGCTCCCTCGAAGCGGGTGTTCAAATCGAGCACCCGCTGAAGACCCCCCCGAAGAAGCGCAGGTCAGCGGGTGCTCAAATCGAGCACCCGCAGGGCTCGGAGCGCGGAGCGGGTGTTCAAATCGATCCGGAGCGGGTGTTCAAATCGAGCACCAATAGTTCTAAGGAATTGAAAGAGTTCTCTCTCTACGCGGCTGCCTCATCCGTCACAGCCGACCCGGCGGCCTCCAAGGGGGCGGTGAAGGGCGAGAGAGAGACATCGGCTGCGCCGGAAGACCACACCCCCGCCGCCACTGCTGCTGCGTCGGCGGAGCCCTCCGTCTTGGCGGCGGCCTCCGTCGCCAAGGCGTGGGCGAACGGCCTGCGCTCCGGCGGCCGCCAGCTCCTGCCGAAGCGTGCTGCGGCGATCGAGGCCGAGGCGGCCGATCTGCTTGCTGCGGGCCACGACCTGGACCACCTGTGCAGGGTGGCGGAGTGGATGGGCCGTGAGAAGCCGACCTGGCGTGTCCTGGAGGACGCGTTGACGTGGCCGGATGCTCCGGCCCTGTCGATGCCCGAACCGCTCGGCGCGGGTCAGGTCGCGTCTTCGGCCGGGGACAGCGAGCGGTGCCCGTACCACCCGTCGCGGCTGTTGGAGTCCTGCCCCTGCCAGACGGCCCGCGATGACGACCTGCCGCCGGAGGGGGCTGCCGCGACCGAGGCGATGGCCCGTCTCGCCGCTCTCGTCGGCGCTAGCCCGGACCGCGCTCCTCGCCGCCGCCGCCCGACCCGTGCGGAGGCCGAGGCCGAGCGTGCGGCCGAGGAGGAGCGCAACCGGCGGCTCGCCGACGAGCTGCTGACCCCCTGAATGCCAGGGCGGGCCGCCCCATGCCCGGGGCGGCCCGCCGCCACCCCCGTAGCCCTTGACGACCTGGGAGTGACTCATGACCACCGTACCCGCGCAGATCCGTCCGCCGGCCGACGAGCCGTACCCGGAGCCCGGCCTGGAGCGGGTGCCCCCGCACGACGCTGCGGCCGAGGCTGCCGTGCTCGGCGCGATGCTGCTGTCGAAGGACGCTATCGGCGACGCGATCGACGCCTTGGCGCCTCTGGGCGCGGAGGCGTTCTACCTGCCCGCGCATCAGTACGTGTACCGGGCCGTCGTCGACATGTACGCCAAGGGCAAGTCCGTCGACCCGATCACGGTCAGCGGCCACCTCACCGAGACCGGTGAGATTGGCAAGGTCGGTGGGCCCGCCGCCCTGCACGCCCTGGCGCAGGGCGTGTCCTCGCCGACCATCGCGGTCGACTACGCCGGCATCGTCGTCGACCGGGCCAAGCTCCGCCGCTTGGCGGCCACCGGCGTGCAGATCACCCAGCTCGGATACGCCGGACTCGGCGATGCCGACGACGTCCTGGACCAGGCGGCCGCGGAGCTGGCGCGTGTCACCCAGGGCAGCGACCAGGGCGGCGGCCTCGCGTTCCGGGACGTGTTCGCCCAGGCGGTGGCCGCGACGGAGCAGACCCAGCAGGGTACGAACCTGGGCGTGCTCACCGGCTACATCGACCTCGACGCCTGCACCAGCGGTCTCCACGCCGGGCAGATGGTGATCATCGCGGGCCGTCCCGCGATGGGTAAGTCGACCGTGGCCTTGGACATCGCCCGGCAGGCGGTCTTCAAGGACGACCGCACCGTGGCGTTCTTCTCGCTGGAGATGGGCGCGGTCGAGCTCGGGCAGCGGGTGATGTCGGCCGAGGCCCGGGTCGCCCTGCACCACATCCGCAGCGGCAGCACGACCGACGACGACTGGGCCCGTATCGCCCGGATCTCCGAGCGGATGGACACCGACCGGCTCATCATCGACGACCGGCCCAGCCTGAGCCTCACTCAGATCAAGGCTGCCGCCCGGCGCATTCAGCAGCGTCAGGGCCTGGACCTCGTCATCATCGACTACCTGCAGCTCATCCAGAGCCCCGGCCGTCGCGCGGAGTCCCGGCAGCAGGAGGTCTCCGATATCAGCCGCGGCATCAAGCTCATGGCCAAGGAACTCGACGTGCCCGTGATCGTGCTCGCCCAGCTCAACCGCGGCCCCGAACAGCGCGCCGACAAGAGGCCGATGGTCTCCGACCTCCGCGAGTCCGGATCCCTGGAGCAGGACGCCGACGTCGTCGTCCTGGTCCACCGCGAGGACGCCTACGAGAAGGAATCCCCCCGCGCCGGCGAGGTCGACCTCATCCTCGCCAAGCACCGCAACGGGCCCACCGCCACCGTGACCGTCGCCGCGCAGCTGCACTACTCGCGCTTCGTCGACATGGCCCAGAGCTGACCCGGCCGCCATACTGCCCTGACCCGCCAGAAGCCCTCTGGGGCCCCTCAGAGGGCTTTTCGGCTCCCTGGGGAACCCCTGGGCCGCCGAAGCTCCGTAAGGTGCTCACGGGCCGTCTCGGGGCTTTCCGGGTGACGGCCGGTCACCCAGCGGTCGCGAAACGTCTCTTGTGGCGAAGCGGCCCGCCCGCCGGGACACGCCCCGACCCGGTCACATGCGTGAGGACACCCCGCCGCGACACTGCCCGCATGAACACACCGCGCCGCCCCCTCGGCACCGGCCCGAACCCCGCCGCCCCGCCCACGAACCTGCCGCCGGCGCACGCGCCGACGGCAGCCGAACTCGCCGCCTCAGGCGAGTGGACCGCAGTGCCGGCGGCGCCCACTGTGCCGAGACCCACGGAAGGGCGCCGCCCCCTTGGGCAGCGCGGGGTGTAGCAGCGGTCACTCCACATACGTCCATTCGGCGAACCGGCGGAACGCGGCCTTTGTTCCTGCCCCTGCGATGCCGTCGATCGGGCCGGTGTAACCCTCGTAGTCCCGAAGGTACCGCTGCAATGCCTTGATCGTCTTGGTGCCTACGACGCCGTCGATCGGGCCGGTGTAGCTGTAGTTGCGGAGCCAACGCTGGAGCGCCTTCCAGCTCCCGGTGCCGAGTCGCCCGTCGAGGGCGCCGGTGTAGCCGTAGTACGCCTTGAGCCAGTACTGGAGTTCTTTCGCCAGGCTGGTGGACAGTCCCAGATTGTTCGCGGCGGCGGCCGCGACCTTCTGGGCGTTGGTTGACCGAGGTGCTTGAGGTGACGCTGCGGCGGTTCCTGTACCCGCGATGGTGCCGAGTGCCAGGGATGCTGCAACGAGGCCGATTGCTGCCTTAACCGGAAGTGTGCGCAAAACTCCTCCAATGGTTCCCTATGCCAGGTGGGTGGGGCACCCACGCTGGCAGGGCCTCGGGGCGGCACGCCGACGATTGCGGTGACATGCCCCGATCGGGGGGCATGACGATCAGGGCCTCTGAGTTGACCGTCATCCCGGCGCTCGCCCTGGTGGCGGACTCGTGGTTGCGCGTAATGGACGGTTCCACGGGTTACATCGACGTTCTTCTGCGCAGGTCAGCGGCGTGAGGCTCGCTCCCTCCATAAGCCTGGGACATGTCGGCGGTGTGATTTGATCCGCCGCCCGGGTGAAATCGCGTCGAGCACCGGGACGGGCCCGGTTTCTGGCCGCTACGACGGTCGTGTCTGACCGGCCGTTGAGAGGAAACCCTGGTGCACCTGTGCCGTGCTGCCGCGACCCTGCTGTCCGCGTTCACCCTGATCGCTGCCCTGCCCGCGACCGCGCAGGCCGCGCCGGGCGACACCGTGATGCAGCCCGTGAGCGAGGCCCTTGCCGGCCTCCCGATCCAGGACGAAGTCCGTACCGGCTACTCCCGTGACCTGTTCCGGCACTGGATCGACGCTGACAAGGACTCGTGCTCGACCAGGGCCGAGGTCCTCCTCGAGGAGGCTGTCACCGCGCCGGAGGTCGGGACGCGCTGCAGCCTTACTGGCGGCAGCTGGTTCTCTCCCTACGACAGCCGGACCCTGACCAGCGCCACCCAGCTCGACATCGACCACCTGGTCCCGCTCGCCGAGAGCTGGGACTCCGGCGCCCGCGACTGGAGTGCCGCGGAAAGGCAGGCGTACGCCAACGACCTGGACGACGCGCGTGCGCTCATCGCGGTCTCCGCAGCCAGCAACAGGAGCAAAGCTGACCAGGATCCCAGTACCTGGATGCCGCAGAACGCGGGCTACCACTGCGAGTACCTCACGACCTGGGTAGCGGTGAAGACCCGCTGGGGCCTGTCCGTCGATCAGGCCGAGCGTGATGCCCTCGCGGGTGGCCTGGCAGGCTGCCCCGACGCCGTGATCGAGGTGACGCTCGCCCGCTGACCGGCCCGCCGGCCTCTCCCATGTCTGCCGGGCGGCGGCGGTGGGGAGACTGCACGGATGGCACGCCTCGACTGCCGAGTGGTCTGCCGGCATGATCCAGCGTTCGGCCGAGACCCGGAGCTACGGTCGGGCTCCGGCCCTTCAGACCGGCTGGGTCGATTCCCGTCCCTCGGAGTTGGCCTTGAACGATGAACAGAGGACGGGACTGAGGGCTTGTCCCTCCCCGGCCGTCGGGGAGGGACAAGCCCTCAGTCCCAGTGGGTCAGCGCTTGGAGGGCAGAGGGACCTCGAGGCCGGCTTCTACCGCGTGAGAGATCATCACGCGCAACGCAGCCACGAACTGCTCCGGTTCCAGCTTGCGGATTAGATGGGCGCCGATGAGGCCGCCGTCGTCATACGGCAGCGGCTTCCCCGCGGGGATCACTTCGCCGGCCGTAACCGCGTCCGTTTCCCCGCTCAAGGGCGTAGACGTGGAGGAGACGCGGGGCTCGGGCACCTCCGACCGGGGCTGTTGCACGGCAGCCTCGACTGGCGGCGAGGAGAAGACCGCTCCGGTCGGCGGTGCCTCGCCGGCGGACGGAAGGTATACCGCGGTATACCCCTCGTCCCCCTGCGATGCGGGTGCTGGGTCCGCCGGACCGGGCCGCGTCTCGTCGACGGGCGAGGAGGGGGAGGACGCCGGAGGGTATACCGCGGTATACCCTTCCCCGCCTTCCGCCGGCGTCGGGACCGCCTGCGGCTTCGGCGGCGGTGGCGCCTCCTGGTCGGCCTTCCACGTCGGGTACTGCTCCTCCGCCGGCAGTGAGGCGTAGCGACGCATCTCCCGGAACGCCGTCAGTTTCCCTTCCCGGACGAGTCGGACCATGTCGTCGCTCAGGCGCAGGAGCCCGATCCGCTGGGAGTACCACTGCTTCGAGCGGTTCAAGGCACGGGCGGCAGCCGCCTGGTTGCCGTCGTGGAGGTCGAGCATGGCCCTGAGGCCGTGGGCTTCCTCGATGTAGTTGAAGTTCTCCCGGTCGATGTTCTCCGACAGGACGGTGCCCAGGAACCGGACTCGGTTCTCGGCGAGGTCGCGGCGGACGAGGACGTCGAGCGTGTCCAGGCCGACGAGTTTGGCGGCGCGCCAGCGGCGTTCTCCGGCGGCCAGGACGTGACGGCAGGTGTCGGGGATCCGGTTGGCGTGGTCGGGATACAGCTTCAGGTAGGCGCTGCGGGGGACGGCGACACAGGGCTGTAGCTGCCCGTTGTCCCGCATGGCCTCCCCGAGTTCCCGCAGGCCTTCCTCGGAGAAATCGAGGCGCGGGTTCAAAGGGGTCGGGGCGACGGTATCCGGGTGGACGTGGATCAGCTCGGGGACGGACGCCCCGGGAACGCTCTCGACCTTGGCTCCGGCGAGAGCGGCGAGGGACACACGCTTTCCTGCCATCTCAGCCTCCGTAACCCTGCTCGAGGGCCAGACGGAGGAAGTCCTGCTTCGCCCGCAGGGTGGTCCCGTTGTCCGGGTACTGCGTGACGAGCTTGCCCTCGGCCGGCGCACGCGTGTGGATGCGGTAGCGGCGGATCGCGGTCTCGGCGGCTTCCCAGCCCTGTGCCTCGATGAACGCGAGGGTGTCGAGCATGTCGACCTTCGAGTCTCGTGGGTCCCAGTTGTTGATGACGACCTTGAAGGGGATCCCCCGGGGCTTGATGACCTTCTCGATGGTGCGGGTGGTGGGGTCGAAGGCGAGCGGATCCGGGGGGAGAGGGACGAACACGTCGTCGGCGACGTCGAGGGCCGCTGCGAGGAGACGCTCGTCCTCGATGCTGCCGGGGGTGTCGATGAAGATGTGCCGGGTCTGCCCGTTGGACTTGATGGTGTCCTGAACGGTGGCCGCGAGGTTCATCGTTATGGTCGTCTTGCCCACACCCCCCTTCTGGTTGGCGACGACGTGGATCTTCGCGCCCATGGTGCGGAGGTTGGCGAGGCTGTCGGGGTCGTCGTGCGCGTCGGCGAAGTCGAAGGGAAGTGCTTCGCCGATGCGGTCGGCCCACCACATTGTCGACCCTTGTGGGTCGGTTGATACGACGAGGACAGATGCGCCCATGGTGGTGCTCCTTCTCCGTGTGCTTCCCAAGAGCAGGTGAGCTGCTTGGTACTCGGACGGAGGACAGGATTTCAGACGGAAGGCCTGGGCCAGGCACTGGTCGCCTTCCGGCGTGCCGGGGGTATACCGCGGTATACCCCCGGCACGCCGGAAGGTCTTCCGCGCAGCTGCTGTGCGGGTGGCAGGGAGGTATACCGCGGTATACGTGGACGGGCTTCTGGCCCGTCGTGGGTGGCGCGATGTCAGGGGCGTTGCCGGGCTGCAGGTGAGGTGCCGCGGGCCGTGACCAGCTGCGGAGCACCGTTTCGGTTCAAAACCCGGTTTTGAACCAGGGGCCCGAGAGCCCGGCTGTTGGGGGCGGCGTGGTGGCCGTTCCGGCACGGGGCGCTCGCAGCCGCCCTGATTGCTTGCGTGCCGGCTGAGTTCGGTCTGTGCGAGGAGTCTTCGGCGTAGCGTCTTCTCCTGCATAGTTGAGGCCCTTTCGGCGCCGGGCTGTGGTCGAAACCCTTCGACAGCAGGAACACCGCGAGCGCAATAACAGCAAGGTCGCGCCCGCTGCGCCCCCTCCAGCCTGCTGGGAGTGTGGGGGTCCCGGGCGGGGACCGGGTCGGTCCGTCTGGGTCCGGGACGGACCGCAACGGGACCCGGGGGCTGAAGGGGCAGCGGAAAGGCGTGGCCGCCTTCTTGCTGTTAACGATCTTTCGCTTGGCTGGCCGCGTGGTGGGACAGGCTTCCGGGTGACCGGCAGTCCGAGACCGTAGCGGCGGTGACACCGAACGGGTTGTGCCGGACATGCGCACCGGGATCACGAAGACCCTCACCGTCATTGCCGCCGCCGCGGCGCTCATGGCCGGGACGGCCACCGAGTCCGGAGCCGAGGTCCGGCACGGGCCGTGCGGCACCGACGGACGACAACCCAGGGACCGGGTATGCCTGATGGCGGAAGACCCCCGGGGCCCGCTCATCTTCATGCACATCGAGACCCGCAAGGGCCACGACTGGGCCTGGGCGGACGCCATGGTGTCCGACGACGGCCACCTCTGGATGGAGACCCGCCACAACGGCAAGACCACCCGGAAGTTCCGCAAGCGGGCCCGCAACGACGGAGCATCCGGCCAGACCAGACTCTCGACGCCGGCACTGTACGACGGACCGGGCTACCAGGCCCGCGCCTGCGCCGACGGGCCCCACGGCCGACAGAAGGCATGCACCTCCTGGCACTGAAACGTATGGCCGCAGTGCTCCGTCACTTGGCTTCCGTTGCCGTGCACGCGATCAGGGGAGCGCGGGCTGCGGTGACGCAACCGTGCGGCGACATCGTGGACTGACGTCAGCCTGCGGTGAAGGTGAACACCTGGGCGGAGGTGCCGGTGCAGGCGGTCTGCACCGCCTCGGCGCCGTCGGTGGCCGGGGGGAGGAACCCGATGCACAGGCCGCTGTGGAGGGGCCGGAGCCGGAAGCCGTTGCCGGACGCTTCGAGGCGGAACTTCTGGCTGGCGCTGTCCGCGCACTCCCTTGGGGCGAGGAGGGCTCCGGGTGAGGTCGAGGCGTCGTCGACGGCGAGGCAGCCCAGGCCCTTGCCGGGGTCGGGGTTGTACCACTGGATGCGGTAGACGTCCCCGCTCAGCTTCTCGAGTTCGACGCGCGGCAGGGGTGAGTCCGCGCACGGGTGCTGGACGGCGATCTCACGGTCGGTACGGCCGTTGCGTTCACGGCCTTCGGTCAGGCACCGGGAGGGCGCGGAGGCGGGATGCATCCGGGCCGCTCCTGCGGCCGGCATCCGGGCAGGTGCCGGAGTGGGCCTGGTGCTCGGAGTCGGGTCCTCCTCCTCGGCCGGCGCGTCGAGCGGTGGGGCGGCGAGCTCGCTGCTGGGCGAGGGAGCGGGTTCCGTCGTCTCCGCTTCCGCGCTCGTTGCACTGGCCGAGGGCCGCAGTTCGGCGGGCGTGGGGGTGCTGTCCGCGCGGTCGCGGTCGGTGCCGTCGTCGTCGTGCGGCCAGAACGTCAGGGCCAGGATTCCGGCGACGGCGCAGGCGGCGATCGCGACCTGCGGACTGTGACGCCGCCAGGCCGACCGGGCGTGGGGGGCGCTGTCGTCACCGGCCGGACGAGGCTCTGCTTCCTCGGCCGGGCCGGCCTTCGCAGCCGCGTCGGGGCCGGCTTCTTGCGCGTGCTGGTTGTCGTCGGCGGGCTCCGGCGAGCTGGGGTGTTCCTGAGGCTCGTTCTCGTCCGCCCGGGCATCGGGTTGCGGGGTGTCCCGGGAGGCCGGCGGTGGGGGCATGGTGTCGGTGATGGACAGGCGCCGGCGTGCTTCGAGCCAGGCGGTCACGGTGTCGTCGTCGCTGCCGCAGGCCCTGACGTAGGCCGCCAGGAGCTCTTCACGGGGCAGGTCGTCGCGGCCGAGTGCGGCCGAGATCGTCGCCCGGGGCAGGACGTCGCCGACGTCGGTGGCGTTGCGCTCCAGCTGCCGGTAGCTCAGGTCCGCCCAGCGGCGTAACTGCCGCATCAGTGCGACGAACTCCGCCGCGTTGTTCGCCTCCGCCGGATTCGGCCCCCGCCCCATCGGCACTCCCCTGTCTCTCGGGTACCAGGGGAGCTTAAAGGCCTTTGATCTGTACATGAGTGCCGTTTCCCAGGGTCGTCCGGAACGCTTTCGACTGTTCGGTGGCGGGCCCTGCTCGAGGGCCTGCTCGGGGTCATGCCGGCGGTGTGTCAGGCGCGTATGTGGCGGTAGGCGACGACGTTGCCGGGGGAGGGCAGGGGCGCGACGGTGATCGTGGTGCCGGGGCGGGGGGCGTGGATGACCTTGCCGTCACCGATGTACAGGCCCACGTGGCCGCCGCCGTAGGACAGGACCAGGTCGCCGGGCACCAGGCGGGCCCGGGTGGTGGCGCTCCCGGCGCGGATCTGGCCCCAGGTGGTGCGCGGCAGCTGCACCCCGGCCGTGGCCCAGGCCCGCATCACCAGGCCGGAGCAGTCGAAGCCGCGGGGGCCGGTGCCGCCCCAGACGTAGGGCTTGCCGAGCTGCTTCCTGGCGTAGGCGATGACGCTGCTCGTGCCGGGCTTCCCGGACACGGCCTTGGGGGTCTGGGGCGTGGAGGGCCTGTCGGGCGCGGCCGTTGCCGCGGGCCGGTCGGTCTTCGGCCGCGCCGCTGCGTCGGCCGCGGTCTTGCCGGAGGGCACCTTCAGGGTCTGCCCGGCGTAGATCAGCGTCGAGGATCCCAGAGCGTTGAGGTGCTGCAGGGCTTTCACGCTGGTGTGGTGGGCGCGGGCCAGGTTCCACAGCGTGTCACCGGGCCGCAGCGTGACCTCCTCGAACCCCTCCCTCTTCTTCTTCTCCTTTTCCTTCGGTTCCTTGCCGGTGTCGGACGGTGCGGGTGCGGACGGCTGGGCCGAGGGCCCGGCGGTGGCCGGCGGCTTCTGCTGGAGGGTGACCGACGGCCCGCGGGAAGCTGACGGTGAACCGGTCGGGCCGTGCACGGCCAGGAGCGCGCCGGCGATCAGGGACAGCACGAAGGCGACGGCCAGTCCGGCCGCGCCCCACACGAAGCGGCGGACCCGTGCGCTGCTGCTGCGCGGTTTGCGGTGGCGCCGCAGCGCCGGCCGGGCGTCGTGTCTCGGGCTGGGCTGCGGCTTGGGGCGGGTGCGGTGCGGGGGCGGGAGCAGGGTCTGCTGTGCCATCACGGTCTCCTTCGGCAGGGCCGCGATCTGCGGCTCTGGAAGGAGGTTGTTGCGCCCGTGGGTGTCCCGCTAGCTCTGGTGGCGTCCGGGACAGTCCCGGCCTGTCCACGCCTGCCGAGACCGGGTTGAGGGACGGCGTCCAGGCCGCGGAAACCGGCTCTGACCTGCATGGACGATGCGGGACTGTCCGGGCCGCCTCAATCCGTTGCCCCGCCCTCGACGGCCGGGCAAAGCTTCTCTCACCGCCCCGCACCGCCAGGCCGGCGCCTCGTCAGGCGCCCTCCCGGTGACGGGCGTTCCACCCCTCCCGCCCACCCGGCACGCACCTGTGCCCGGGCCTGGCAGGAGCGCCATCTCCCCGCGTCACCGCCGCGCCGCGGCATGGCCGGGGGAGTCCATCTCTGTCACGAGGAGCACCAGCATGCGTACGTCACGAACGTCCAAGGCCCGGGCGATGGCCGTCGCCGTCGTCGCCACCGGGCTGCTGGCCGGCGGGATGGCCGCCGGCGCGAGCGGCGCCTTCACCGCCGCCAAGCCCGCGCACTCCACCACCGACACGGTCGTCAGCGCCGGTTCCGCAGCGGCCCAGAAGAAGTTCTACGGCACCTTCCAGAAGCGGGACGGCTGCCCGTACCTCGTCACCTCCGGCGGCGCCCGCTACTACCTCGAGGGCTACACCATCGGCGGCAACGGCGCCCTCTACAAGAAGCGCGGCGGCTTCATCGCCTACCCCGGCTGGCGCATCCAGGCCAACGGCACCAAGAAGTACCGCTCGCCCAACACCACCACCCTGTGCACCACCTGGGGCGCCAGCCCCTACATCAAGGCGAAGTCGATCTACAGCCTCCGCTGAACCGGGCCCCGCGCCCGGCGCGCTTCCGCCGGCCGCTCCTGGCGGCCGGCGGAAAACACGGCACCAGCGCATGCCGAGAACCGGCACGGCGCGAACAGCGGCCCCAGCACCTGCCGACGCGCCCGGCCAGTGACCCCGGAAGTCACCGACGCCCGCGCTGCGGGCCAGGTCCCTTCCGGCGCCCTGCCGGGCCTCCTGCCAACACCGCACCGCAACCCATCCACTCACCGAAGGAGCACACCATGAACAGCACACGAGCCAGGGCGCCCCGTCGCCGCCCGCTGGTGATCGCCGCACTCCTCACCGGCGCCCTCGCCGCGACCGCCGGAGTCACCGTCGGGGTGAACGCCGTCGACAGCGGCTCCTCCGCCTCCGACACCATCGAGGTGGCCGCCGCCAAGCAGGCCCCGACCGACTGCAACACCCCCTGGGAGCAGTACAAGCCCCGCAAGACCTTCATGTGGAACAAGACGACCGGCCTGTTCCGCGTCAACGACAACGTCAGCGTGCAGTTCCGGTCCCTGGGCGGCGAGTACTACCGGCGCCTCGACCGCAACTGCAAGGTCGTCACCGCGTGGAAGGGCAACGCCACCATGTACCGGACCTGGGCCAAGGCCCCCGAGGCCAAGGTCCCCCGCGTCAGCTCCTGGTACACGTCGAAGGAGTACTGCGGCAAGCCGCCCAGCCACAAGGTCAACGTCATCATCGGCTGCTACCGCGGCGAGTTCCGGTACTCCACCGGACAGAACCACTAAATCCGATGCCGTCGCGTCGGCCCCACGACACCGGGGTCGACGCGACGGCGCCTTCCCGACGGCCATGCCCGGAGACCCGGGGAGGGTAGTGAGACCGGCGGAGGGAGTGGCCCGGACCCGGTCGGCGGCCACGGGCCTCAGCGCACCCCGCCCCGACCGGACAGGAGAGCTGTCATGCCTCCGGGATGAAGGACGGCTCGATGCCCATCGCAGCGACACCTTCGCGCACGGAACGATCGAACCGTTTGATCTCCGCCACGAGTGCATCCCAGGCGACGGGCGAGGTCCAGAAGTGGGGGGTGAAGTTGGAGCCAATCCGCCAGCCCTCAGCAGATCCCACGATGCGGATCAGTCCCGCATCCGCCTGCATCGAGTCAAGCTCGAAACTCTCCCGGCCGGCGGCCGGGCTCCGGAGCCAGAGCGCCAGCTCGTACGCCAGCTCGGCCACGGGGAAGGCTTCCTCGGACCACACCACCCTCCCCTCCTCCAAGATGGACAGCTCTGCCTCAATGTCGAGGAGAAGCACCTCCAGGGGAGCCTCGTGCGGGGCGAGACCACGGCGCGGCAGATCCGACAGTCCAAAGTTCCGGCAGACGAACCGCACCGCTCGGCCTCCATGAAATCCGAGGCCCACTCCACATCCAGGCCGTCCAAATGCGGATAACCCTACCAACTCATGGTAGGTGCCCCACTCGGCGCACTCTCCACGGGATAGCCCTCAGGTGGCCGGCGAGGGCGCTGATGGGTGCAGACCAAGCGACCCTCTCCCGGATGCAGGCTCGATGTTCCCCGAGGCCATGTCATGCCTGGAAGGGGTGATACGGGTCCCTCGCCCGGGTGAGACGGTGCCGGGATACCGGACGGGCGGGTGCTCGGCCCGGTACGACGGTCGGGCCCAGACCCGATCGTCGAGAGGACCCCGGCGCCTTCTTTGCCGCGCTGCCGCGACCCTGCTGTCCGCGCTCACCCTGACCGCCGCCCTGCCCGCCACCGCTCAGGCCGCCGCGCCCGGCGACACCGTGGCACTGCCCGTGAGCCAGGCACTGGCCCGCCTCACGGTCCAGGACGAGTCCAGGGACGGCTACTCCCGTGACCTGTTCCGGCGCTGGATCGACGCGGACCGCGACGGCTGCTCGACCCGGTCCGAGATTCTCCTCGAGGAAGCGGTCACCGCCCCGGAGGTCGGCGCCAGGTGTGCTCTGGCCGGCGGCACCTGGTACTCGGCCTACGACTCCCGGACGCTGACGAGTGCGGGCCAGCTCGACATCGACCATTTCGTGCCGCTCGCCGAGAGCTGGGACTTCGGCGCGTCGGCCTGGACGGCGGGAGAGCGGCAGGCGTCGCGAACGACCTTGACGACCCGCGGTCGCTGATCGCGGTGTCCGCGGCCAGCAACCGGTCCAAGGGCGCGCTTTTGCTGTTACTGATCATGCGGTTCAGCGAGGCCGGGAGCGGACGCGGCGGTGTGACTCAACGGTCGGCAGTTCACCGCGGCAAGCGGCCTCCACATCGACCACGTCGTCCCGCCCGCCCAAGCATCGACTCCGGAGCCTCCATTTGGACAGCATCCGAGCGCCAGGCCTTTGCCGACGACCTGGGCGATCCGCGGTCCCTGACCGCGGTTTCCACATTCAGCAACAGGTCCAAGGGCGACCAGGACCCAGCACGAGGACGCCGCCCGTCACGGACTACCACTGCGAGTACAAAGGCGGCGCCATTGCTTCCATACCCGACGGGATTGCCGCACCTCCTGCAGCGCGAAGTCGAGGTTGTGCAGGGCCACCCCCTCGCCGTACCGGTCACCGAGCTCACGGTAGATTTCGCCGGCCTGGGTGTGTGCGTCGATGGCCTCCTCGAACCGCCGCACCTTCCGCAGGGCGTTGCCGAGGTTGTTCAGGGCCGTGCCTTCGCGGTGTCGGTCGCCGAGCTCACGGCAGATTTCGGCGGCCTGGGTGTGTGCGTCGATGGCCTCCTCGAACCTGCGCACCTCCTGCAGGGCGTTGCCGAGGTTGTTCAGGGCCGTGCCTTCGCGGTGCTGGTCGCCGAGCTCACGGCAGATTTCCAAGTCCTGGGTGTGTACGTCGATGGCCTCCTCGAACCGCCGCACCTCCTGCAGGGCGTTGCCGAGGTTGTTCAGGGCCATGCCTTCGCGGTGCTGGTCGCCGAGCTCACGGAAAATCTCGCCGGCCTGGGTGTGTGCGTCGATGGCCTCCTCGAACCGCCGCACCTCCTGCAGGGCGTTGCCGAGGTTGTTCAGGGCCGTCCCTTCGCGGTGCCGGTCGCCGAGCTCACGGCAGATTTCCACGGCCTGGGTGTGTACGTCGATGGCCTCCTCGAACCGCCGCACCT
>NZ_JACADT010000270.1:0-6424 GCF_013421635.1 Streptomyces sp. UH6
ACGCCCTCCGCCCCGGTGCCGGTCCCTCCGTCCGCGCCCGCGGGCTCGGCCTGGGGGCCGGGCCGTTTCCCACCGGACCCCACAACGCGATCACCGACGTCCGCGGGGTGCGGGTGGGGCACACGACGCTGAGCGAACCGCCCCGGGTGCACAGCGGGGTCACGGCGATCGTGCCGGAGCGCGTCGGCCCCGAACACCCGTTGCCGGCAGCGGTGTTCGCGGGCAACGGCTACGGCAAGCTGATCGGGGCCACCCAGATCGCGGAGTTGGGCGCGATCGAGACCCCGGTGCTGCTCACCTCGACGCTCTCCGCCTTCCGGGCCGCCGACGCCCTGGTCGGATGGGTGCTGGAACAGCCGGGCCGTGAGCGGGTGCTGAGCCTCAACCCGGTGGTGGGGGAGTGCAACGACGGGCTGCTCTCGGACATCCGGTCCCGCCCGGTGCGCGAGGAACACGTGCGGGCGGCGCTGGACGGCGCGGTCGCCGGGCCGGTGGCCGAGGGATGCGTCGGCGCCGGCACGGGGACCACCGCGCTGGGCTTCAAGGCGGGCGTCGGGACGTCGTCACGCGTGGTGCCGGTGGGGGGAGGGGACGCCGTGGTGGGTGTCCTGGTGCAGGCCAATTTCGGCGGCGTCCTGCGGGTCCGGGGACGCGAGGTGACGCCCCCCGACGTCGGGCTGCCGGCCCGGCCCCCGGTGGCGGACACCGGCTCCTGCATGGTGGTCGCGGCCACCGACGCGCCGCTGGACGCACGCCAGTTGGGGCGGGTCGCACGTCGCGCGGTGTACGCCCTGGGGCGGGTCGGCGCCTCGTTCGGCCACGGCAGCGGCGACTACGGACTGGCCTTCGGGACGCGCCGGCCGGACCGGACGGTGGCGGACGCGGACCTGGACCCCCTGTTCAGGGCCGTGCTCGACGCCGTGGAGGAGGCCGTGCTCAACTCGCTGCTGGCCGCGACGACGGTCCGCGGACCCGGCGGCGACGTGCTCCACCCCCTGCCCGGAAAGGCGCTCCTGGACCACCTGGCCGCGGCGCGGTGACGGGCGGAGGGCCCCCTTCGGGGCATTGCGGGGCGAGGGACGGGTCGGCTTGACTGGACCTCGTGCGGCCCGGAGGGCCGTACGGCCGGGGGAGGGCGCCCAATGCAGAACCACACCGCACCGCGGCACGCCGTGCCGGGCAGAGGAGGGCGGCGGACCGGACTCGCCGCACTCGTCGGCATCCTGCTGCTGATCGTCGCCGCGGGCACCGGGCTCGGCTTCACCGCCGCCGACGACGACCGCACGGCCCCCTCGGCGGCGCGGGACCCGCTGCCGTTCGACCTGCCGTCCACCGAGCGGCTGCGCGCGAGCGACCGGCTGGTCTTCGCGCACTACTTCACGCCCTACCCGCTCTCCCTCGACAACCGCCCCGCCGACGAGGACTACTACGCCCGCAACTACCTCACCGCCGACGGCGAGAACGGCAAGCACGCCGCGTACGGCGGCCTGCTGCGCGACCGACCGCTGCCCGTCGGGCCGCAGCAGGGCGACTGGCGGTCCGCGCACTACCGGCAGGAGGTCCGCACCGCCGTCGCCGCCGGGATCGACGGCTTCAGCGTCGACCTGCTCTCCCTCGACGGCCCCCATCGCGAGCGCGTCCAGCTGCTGATGAGCGCCGCCCGTGAGGTGGACCCGGGCTTCCGGATCATGCTGATGCCGGACATGAAGGCCCTGGACGCCGACCCGGCCACCCTCGCCCGCGCCCTCGCCGAACTCGGCGCCGCGCCCAACGCGCACCGGCTCGACGACGGCCGGCTCGTGGTCTCCCCGTTCAAGGCCGAGGAGAAGACCCCCGCCTGGTGGCGCCAGGTGCTGGACACCCTGCGCACCCGGCACGACACGGGCACCGCCTTCGTCCCGGTCTTCCTGGACCTGACCTCGCACGCGGAGGCGTTCGCGCCCCTCTCCCACGGCTTCTCCACCTGGGGCAGCCGAAGCCACACCACCCTCGGCCACTACGGCGAGCACGCCGCGCTCGCCCGTGAGCACGGCAAACTGTGGATGCAGCCCGTCGCCGTCCAGGACGCCCGGCCCAACCAGGGCGTCTTCGACGAGGCGGGCAACACCGCGACGCTGCGCGGCAGCTGGAACCACGCCATCGAGGACGGCGCCGACTGGGTGCAGCTGACCACCTGGAACGACTACTCCGAGAGCACCCAGTTCGCGCCCTCGCTGCACAACGGGCACACCTACCTGGATCTGAGCTCCTACTACCTGACCCGGTTCAAGACCGGCTCCTGGCCGCGCATCGTCCGTGACACCGTCTACCTCACCCACCGGACCCAGCCGCACGACGCGCCCGCCGCCGGCCGGGCCGAGCCGATGCGGCTGCGCCCCGGCTCGGCCCCCGCCCGGGACACCGTGGAGGTGCTCACCTTCCTGGCCGGCCCCGGGGCCGTCGACGTCACCGTCGGAGACCTGCACGAGCGGTACACCGTGCCCGAGGGCGTCCGGGCGGAACTGCTGCCGCTGCGTCCGGGCCGGACCACCGCCGAGGTCACCCGCGGCGGGGCGACCACGACCGAGGCCGTCACCAGGTTCGCCGTGACCGAGAAGCCCGAGGTCCAGGACCTCCAGTACTACGGGGTCACCGGGGGCCGGCCCGCCGACCGGCCCTGACTCTGCCCCGGCACACGCTCCCTCCGGGGAGGCCCGTCGCCGCACCCTAGAGAAATAATCATTTTGCCTAAAGGTATTAGGCGGCCTAGCCTCGGTGGTGTGCGAAAGATTTCCGAGTCCGACATCCGTTCCAGCTTCGTGAACTGCTCCAAGGGTGAGGCGAAGCGCCTCGGCCTGCCCCGTGGCCTCGAGGAGACGCCCTGGGGCGACCTCGACTTCCTCGGCTGGCGCGACCCCGGCGCCCCGGACCGCGCCTATCTCGTCGCCGAGAGGGAGGACGGCGGGCTGCTCGGGCTCTCCCTGCGGGCGGTCACCGCGGGCGCCGCACGCGGCTTCACCGCCCGGTCCCTGTGCTCGCTCTGCCTGACCACCCATGTCCGCGGGGACGTGGTGCTGATGTCCGCCCGCCGTACCGGCGAGGCCGGGCGGCAGGGGAACACCGTCGGCCAGTACCTCTGCTCGGACCTGGCCTGCTCGCTGTACCTGCGCGGCAAGAAGGAGAGCTCGGCGGGGCGCGGCTTCGACGAGAGCATCGGCCTGGAGGGCAAGATCGCCCGCATGCGGGGCAACCTCGACGCGTTCCTCCGGACGGTCACCGCCTGACGGTCCTCCGCCCGGTCTCCCCGTCCGGGGGCGTGCGGCCTCCTGTCGGCGGTGCCCGCCGCGAACGATCGCGCGGTATGGCACAGACTGGGGTATGTGTCCGACATCGTTCCCGGCGTACCGAGCTCCCGCCGCTTTCCTCCGCTCGCCAGGAGCGCGCGTGAGGCGAGGAAGTTCGTGCGGCACAGGCTCGGCGACGTCGCCCAGGAGCTGCGGGAGAACGCCGAGCTGCTGGTGAGCGAGCTGGTCGCCAACGTGGTGCTGCACGCCCGGACCGACGCCGAGGTGTCGGTCCGGCGCCTGGGGGACCGGGTGGAGATCAGGGTGCGCGACGAACGTCCCGAGCTGGGGCTGCTGCCCCAGCAGAAGTTCCACCGCTTCCCGGCCACCGGGCAGGGCCTCTTCGTGGTGGAGCAGCTGGCCACCCGGTTCGGTGTGGAGACCGGCGAGGACGCCAAGACGGTCTGGGTCGAGATCGGCCCGGAGGGCACCCCCCGGGAGCCCTCCGACTGGGGGAGCCCCGTCCTCTTCACCGGGGCGCGGCGTCCCGTGACACTGATCGATCTGCCCGACTCCCTCTTCATGGCGGCCCACCAGAACCGGCGGGCGCTGCTGAGGGAGCTGAACCTCGCCGCCCTGGGCGGCGACGACCTGGGCGTGCGGCCCAGGGACCTGGCCGTCGCCGACGACGTCAACCACATGGTCAGCGCCTGGGTGGACGCCGCCCTCAGCGAGCATCCGGTCGCCGAGGCGGGCACCCGCTCCCTGACCCTGTCCGTGCCGGCCGACGCGGGTCTGTCGGTGCTGGTCCTGCGCAAGGTGCTCGACCGGGCCGAGGACGCGGCCCGCAGCGGAAGGATGCTGTCCCGGCCGGCCCTGCCCGCCGTACGGGAACTGCGGGGCTGGCTCTTCGGACAGATCGCCGGGCAGCTCGCCGGCGGCCACCCGACGGCCTGGACGGTGATCCCGAGGGACCCCCGGCCCGGGCCCCTGGAGATGGTGCCCTGGGACGCGGCCCAGGTACGGGCCAGCCGGACCCCGACCGTCGCGGCCGACGAGGAGAACCGGATCGTCGCGGTGAACGCCGCGGCCGCCGCGCTGCTCGGCTGGGACCCCGACGAACTGGTGGGGCGGCGGCTCCTCACGATCGTGCCCGAGCACCTGCGGCAGCGGTACCTGGAGGCCTTCACCTCCCTGCTGACGACCGGACGCTCCCACATCCTCGGGCGATCGGTGCCCCTGCCCGCCCTGCACCGCGACGGCCGCCAGATCCCGATCCGCCTGGTCATCGAGACCCAGCACACGATCGACGGCGCCACCATGTTCGTCGCCCATCTGATGCCCCGCGCCGGGGAGACACCGGCCGCCGCGCCCGGCCGCGGCGCGGACACGGGGAAGTTCCGGGCCGCACCAGGGGTCCGTCCCACGCTCGCCCCCGTCGAGGAGCAGGCGCTGGCCCGTGGCACGCCGGTGGTCGGCGAGGCGCTGGAGCGACTCGGGCTGATCGTCGACACCGGCCGGGCCATCACCGACGCCCCCGACCTCTCCCAGGGGCTGCGCGAGGTCTGCCGGATCCTCACCGTACGGCTGGCCGACTGGTGCGTGATCGATCTGTTCGCCGCGGACGCCGAGGGCGAACGGGTCGGCGTGGTCCGCCGGGACCGGCACGGCCGCCCCGCCGACGGGGTCGAGGGCACCCTCCCGCCGCTCACCGCGAGCGGGCGCGGACCGCTCGCACGGGTGCTGAGGGGAGCGCGGCCGCTGCTGCTCGGTCCGACGGGAGCCGACGAGCCGCCCGGCCAGGTCGGAAGTCCTCTCGACGCCCGGCACAGGGCCCTGTTCGACCACCTCGGCGCCGACAGCGCGGTGGTGGCCCCGCTCCGGGCCCGTCGTGAGGTGCTGGGCGCCATCACGCTGGCCCGCACCGGCTCCGACCGGCCGTTCACCGAGGCGGACCTCGCCTTCGTCGACGATCTGGCGCACGGCATCGCGGTGGGCGTGGACAACGCCCGGATGTACGCGGAGACCCGCGGCATCGCCGAGCAGCTGCAGCGCTCGCTGCTCCCGGTGCTGCCCGAGCTGCCACACCTGCGGATCACCGCGCGGTACGTGCCGTCCTCGGTCACCGCGGAGGTGGGCGGTGACTGGTACGACTGCTTCGTGCTGCCCGGCGGCGACCTGGCGGTGACCATCGGGGACGTGGCCGGGCACGACCTGTCGGCCGCCGTCGCCATGAGCCAGCTGCGCTCCATGCTCCGGGGCATCGCGGTCGACCGGGAGGAGCCGCCCGGCGAGGTGGTGCGACGGCTGGACATCGCCAACCACACCCTCTACCGCGAGGCCACCGCCACCTGCGTGTACGGCCTGGTCGGCGGACCCGTGGAGGGACCGTGGGTGTTCCACCACTCGGCGGCCGGCCACCTGCCCCCGCTGCTGACCACCGAGGACGGGGAGACCCGCTTCCTGGAGGAGGGCACCGGACTGATGCTGGGCACCGGCATCGACATGCCGAGGCCCGCCACCGAGGTACGGTTGCCGCCCCGGTCCACGGTCCTGCTGTACACCGACGGGCTCATCGAGCGCCGGGGCGAGAGCCTGACCGACTCGCTGGCCCGGCTGCGGCGGCAGACGGCGGACCTGGCACGGATGCCGCTGGACGTCTTCTGCGACGAACTGCTGGTCCGGCTGGGGACGGACGGCGCGGACGACATCGCCATGCTGGCCCTGCGGCCGGTCCCTCCGCCCTACTGACGGCGCGAAGGAAATCCCCACGGACCCGCGGCACCGTCCATCTCGCCTCCGCCGCGGGCGCGCGCCGCACCCATCCTTCGGGACATGGACACGTCTCGCCCGGCGGGCAGGCGCGCCCGCCCCACGGTGCCCCGTCCCACAGCGCCCCGCTCCACGATGCCCGAGCCATGGTGCTCGGACTCCTGACGGCCCAACCCCGGCGACCTCCGGACGTTCGCCCACATCCCGGCGGACGCCCGCCCCGGCGCGCCGGTGGGGGTTCTCTTCCACGGCTGCGGCGGCTCCGCCCGCGGCCTCGAGGTCGACACGCGCCGGCGCACGTACGACCGGATCGGCACCGTGCACCCGGGCTACGGCGGACCGCGGCCCCTGCCACGCCTCCCGCTTCCTCGGCCCGGGCTGATCCCGCG
>NZ_JACADT010000271.1:0-6404 GCF_013421635.1 Streptomyces sp. UH6
CGGCGATGGCCATGGACGACGTCGCGGCGGGCGACGGCGCGTTGCGCACGGCGGTGACGGGTCCGAGGTGGTGGATGACGAAGTCGTCGACCAGGGAGCCGTCGCGGCCCAGGGCCTGGGCGCGCACGCCCGCTCCGGCCCGCACCACGTCACGCGCCCCGACGGCGGGGACGTACGCCTCGGCGGCCTTCATGTAGGCGGCGACGGACAGCGATCCACGCATCTCCCGGGCGCCGGTGCGCCAGTGCCGCCGGGCCAGGCGCCAGATGCCGGGGAAGGCGGCGACGCGGGCGAGTTCACGCGGGTCGACGTCGGTGAGCCGGTAGCCCTCGCGGGCGAAGGCGAGGACGGCGTTGGGGCCGACCTCCACGCCGCCGTCGACCCGGCGGGTGAAGTGCACGCCGAGGAACGGGTAGCGGGGGTCGGGCACCGGGTACACCAGCCCGCGCACCAGCCCTGCCTTCTCCGGCCGGATCGTCATGTACTCGCCCCGGAAGGGCACGATCCGCGGGTCGGCCCCGTCTCCGGCGAGCCGTGCCACCCGGTCGCTCTGGAGCCCGGCGCACAGGACCAGGCGGTCGGCGTGGACCAGCGACTTCCCGTCGCCGGAGATCACCTCCACGCTTCCGTCGGCCGCCCGGCGGATCCGTCCGACGGGGAAGCCGAGGCGGATCTCGCCACCGGCCGCCTCGACGTCCCGTGCGAAGGACCGGGCGATCGCCGTGTAGTCGGTGATGGCGGTGTGCGGGGAGTGGACGGCGGCGAGTCCGGCCGCGTGCGGCTCGATCTCGCGGATCTCCTCCCGGGCGATCCGCCGTACCCCGGGCACCCGGTTCTCCAGGGCGTTGGCGTGCAGCGCCTCCAGGCGCGGGATCTCGTCGGGGGTGACGGCGACGACCAGTTTGCCGCACTCCTCGTACGGCAGGCCGCGGTCGCGGCAGTACTCGCGGAGCAGGGCCACGCCGCGCGTGCAGAGGGTGGCCTTGAGGCTGCCGGGGCGGTAGTAGATCCCGGCGTGCACCACTCCGGAGTTGTGGCCGGTCTGGTGGACGGCGACCTCGCGCTCCTTCTCCAGCACCACGACACGGGTCCCGGGGCGGCGCACCGCGATCTCACGGGCGGTGGCGAGGCCGACGATGCCGGCGCCGACGACGCCGATCGTTTCCTCGGGCATCGGCTCTCCTTTCTGCGGGGCCCGGTGGGGGACGACCCGGTGGGGGCGTCATCGGGGGCCGAGGAAGATCCTGCCCGGTCACGGGGCGGGCGGGAAGGATCATCCGAAAACCGTGGCGGCCACAGCGAGGGCGGGCGGGCACGGCGGAAGGAGAGGGTCGCGCCGGCACGAGGCACCGTGCCGGCGGCGACAGGCACAGACTCCCCCAGGCAAGCCGGTCGGACAACCGGTTTTTTCCAGCCAGTCCTGGCCGGCGCCGGTGGCGGTGCGGCGGCAAGGCCCGTGCCCGGTCCCCTCACTGACGGGGGATCCGGGCACGGGTGGGACGGACGCGGGCCGCCGGGCCGTGCCGGTCAGGCGGAGACCGGCTCCCGAGCCTCCTCCGCGACCGCGGCGTACGGCATCGGCCGGCCCGCCGTTCCCCGCCGGGGGCGCTCCTTGCAGGCACCGGCCGGCCGGTCCGCGACCCGGGTCACTCCACCGGCGGAGTGCCGTGGGTGTGGAAGGACGCGATGGTCTTCAGCCCCCACGCCTGGCCCTTGGCGCGCTCCGCCTCGGTCCAGGTGACGAGCGGCCAGTCGGGTGCGAGGACCAGGCGGGTGAGCGGGTTGCACAGCTCGATCCGGTTGCCGCCGGGCTCGTAGACGTACAGGAAGAACGTCTGCTGGATGGCGTGCTTGTGCGGGCCGGTCTCGATGAACACGTCGTTGTCGAGGCAGAGGTCGGCCGCCCGGAGGATGTCCTCGCGGGTGTCGGTGGCGAAGGCGATGTGGTGCAGCCGCCCGTTGGAGCCCGTCCAGTCCGAGGTGTAGACGAGGTCGTAGGACTTGTTGTTGAAGGTCAGCCACTTGGCGCCGATGCTGCCGTCGTTCAGCTGGATCTGCTCGGTCGGCCGGGCGCCGAGCACGTGCTGGACGTGGTCGGCGTTGGCGGCGACGTCCTCGGCGAGGAAGTTGACGTGGTCCAGCCGCCGTACGCCGACGCCCTGCCGGGGCTTGGCCTGCGGCTGGTTCTTGAGGCCCGGCTTCAGCTCCGGCGGCGCCTGGTACCACTCGGTCTCGTAGTACAGGGCCAGTTCGTGGCCGTCCCTGTCGGTGGTGAGGTACATCGGGCCGATGCCGGGCTCGTCCTCGGCCCACCGGCCGTCGAGGCCGGCCTCCTGGGTCGCGGCGACGCGGCGACGGAGCGCCTCCTCGCTGGAGGCGCGCAGCGAGGTGCGCCTGACGCCGGGCTTCCCGGAGGCGGTCAGCACCAGGCTGTGGTGCTCGTAGTCGTCGAAGGTGCGCAGGTAGACGGAGTCACCGGAGCGGCCGTTCTCGGTGAGGCCGAGGATCTCGGTGAAGAACCGGACGCTGCCGTCGACGTCGGGGGTGAGCAGTTCGACGTGCCCGATGTGGGCGATGTCTCCCAGCGGCGGAGTCATGGGTGTCTCCTTACGCGTGACGAGCGGATGTCGGGGCGGTTCCGGCGGGACGGGGGAAGACCGTGCCGTCGAAGATCTTGCGGGCGGTGCGGACCACCGCGGTGCGGCGGGCGGCCGGCGGGGAACCGTCGGCGCCCTGGTCGACGGCGGCCTCGAGGTCGAAGAAGCCGGTGGGGTGTTCGATGCGCGTCCGGTCCCCCTCGGCGGGGAGCCTGGCGATGCCCTCGCCCACCGAACCGGCCAGCCGAACGCCGGCGGCGACGCCGGCCGCGCCGAGGACTCCGATGGAGGTGTGGCAGCGGACCGGGATGAAGGTGCGGGTGGCCACCGCGCCCTCGTCCGTGCGGGGCGGGGCCAGCAGCGTCAGCTTGGGCACCGTGGTGTGCTCGACGTCGCCCAGCCCCATCAGGCGTCCGGCGGCCAGCCGGATCTCCCGCAGGCGGGCGGCGAGTTCCCGGTCGGCCTCCAGCTCGGCGGGGCTCTCGTCACCGGTGACCCCGAGGTCCCCGGCGGCCATCAGCACCGTCGGCATGCCGTTGTCCACGCAGGTGACCGCGATGCCGGCGACGACGTCCCGGACGTTGCCGGTGGGCAGCAGGGGGCCGGCCCCGGGCGGGAAGTCGATGACGACGGGTGCGGCGGCGCCCGGCACGCCCGCTATCTCGGCTCTCCCGGCGTACTCGACCCGGCCGCCGGGGGTGGGCACCACGGCGACGGCGCGGTCGCCGCTGTTGACCATGCGGATCCGCACGGAGGTCTCCCGCTCCCCCGCCGCGACCAGGCCGCGCTCGACGGCGAAGGGGCCGACGCCGGCCAGCAGGTTGCCGCAGTTCTGGCGGTCGGAGACCTCCGCGGTGTCCACCGCCACCTGGAGGAACAGGTAGTCGACGTCCGCCGCCGGGTCCTCGGAGCGGGAGACCACGGCGACCTTGCTGGTCAGCGGGTGGGCGCCGCCGAGCCCGTCGATCTGCCGGGCGTCGGGGCTGCCCATGACGCGCAGCAGCAGCCCGTCCCGTTCGACGGGATCCGCGGGAAGGTCCTCCGCGAGGAAGTAGGCGCCCTTGGAGGTGCCGCCGCGCATCAGCATGCAGCGGACCTCGTCGTACCGGCGGGTCATCGTCCAGCCTCCTTGAACAGGTTCAGGAGCCCCTCCCGCCGGGTGCGGATCACTCCCGCAGCGCGGTGATCACACTCGTGAGATGGGCGCGCACGGCCTGGTCGGCCGCGTTCGGGTCCCTGGCCGTCACCGCGTCGATGATGGCCAGGTGCTCGGGCAGGGACTTCTGCGGCCTCCCCGGCCGCAACGCCAACTGGAAGCGATGGCGCACCAGTTGGGCATGGAGACGTTGCAGCAGCTCGTCCGCGACGCTCTGGCCGGAGTACTCCCTGAGCAGGGAGTGGAGCTCTCGGTTGAGCTGCGAGTAGGTCATCGACTCGCCCCCGGCGACCGCCTTGGACATCTCTCCGCCCAGCCGACGGAGCCGGTCGAGCTGCTCGTCGGTCGCCTCGACGGCGGCCTTGGCCGCGCACAGCCCTTCCAGCACCATGCGGCACTCGGTGATGGCGACCGCCTCGTCGACGCTCACCACCCGCACCCGCGAGCCACGGTTGCGGATCCGTTCGACCAGTCCCTCGGCCGCCAGATCGATGAGGGCCGCCCGGATGCTGGCCCGGGTGACACCGAACTGCTCGGCGAGCTCGTTCTCCACCAGCCGCTGGGCGGGCACCATGTCACCCCGCAGGATCGCGTCCCTCAGCAGCTTCAGCGCATGCTGCTTGGCCTGCTCCCCGGTGCCCGGCCGAGCGCTCGGATCCATTCGCCCTCCCTGAGTGCCTGTCGAACGTAAGTCTCGTCCGACAGCATTGTCAACAATTTTGTTCCCACATCACCCTCCGGTGGGGCGGCCGGAGGAGACCCGCGCGGACGTTCCGTCCCTCGTGCGGGGGTCCTCGGCTGAGCCGTGCCCCAAGGCGGACCAAGGAAAGTATGATCGCCAGCGTGTCTGACATGACCGAAACCACGCCCGGTTGGCTGACCACCGACGAACTCGAACTCGCGCGCGCCCGGATGCCCATCCTGTACGTCGAGGCGGTGCCGGTACGCGTCGACGACAGCGGTGAGGTCATCAGCGTCGGCCTGCTGCTGCGGATCGGCCCCGACGGTGCGGTGACCCGCTCCCTCGTCTCCGGCCGCGTCCTGCATCACGAGAGGGTCCGGGACGCGCTGCTGCGCCACCTGGAGAAGGATCTCGGCCCGGTGGCGCTGCCCCGGGTGCCCGCCTCGCTGCAGCCGTTCACCGTCGCCGAGTACTTCCCCACCCAGGGCGTCACGCCGTTCCACGACCCCCGGCAGCACGCGGTCTCGCTCGCGTACATCGTCCCGGTGGCCGGTGACTGCAGACCCCGGCAGGACGCGCTGGACCTGGTCTGGTTCAGTCCGCACGAGGCCGCCTCGCCGCTGGTGCAGAACGAGATGCCGGGCGGCCACGGCGTCCTGCTGAAGCAGGCGCTGGCCCACATCGGCTGCGTGAGCTGACCACCCCGGGAGGGAGTCCGGAGGGCCGGCCTTCCGCCGTCGCGCCCGCCCGTTTTCCGGCGGACCCGTCGGGTACCCGCGTGCTGCGCCGGGCCCGCCCGGTCCGCGCACCGGGCGGGCGGGACGAGGATGGGAGCGGACATGGCCGGATCCGAAGGACCCGAGGAAGAGCGGAACGACACCGAGGAGCGGTCGGCGGAGACGCCCGACCGCGGTCCCGGCGCGCATTCCGGACTGGAGCAGGAGGCGCGGGAGCGTGTCGTGCCCGGCACGGCGAGTGCCGCGGAGGGCTACAGCGGCGGCGGCACCGGCGCCGGTGAGCCGCTGGAGGGCGTCGAGGACGACGAGGCGGCGAAGGAGGCGGGGGAACCCGAGGGCTCCTGACTCCCGCAGCCGTCCTGGCACGGCGGACGGTGCGCGCACGAGCGAGGAGAACGTTCAGGGCCGGTGTCGGAAACCTCCGACACCGGCCCTGAACCACGACTCTCACGAGTCGGGACGACAGGATTTGAACCTGCGACCCCTTGACCCCCAGTCAAGTGCGCTACCAAGCTGCGCCACGTCCCGTTTGCCGCCTGACCTGGGGTTTCCCCCGGCCGAACGTGCATGGCAACCATACCGTACTCCGGACGGTGGTCGCGCGCGGGTTTGCGCCGCGTCCGCCGCCGCGGCCCGGCCGCGTTCATTCCCCTCCGGCCACTCCCAGCCGCGGGTGGTCCTCGCGCAGCCGGGCGGGGGCCGCCTGGCGCCAGGAGTCGGCGAGGATGTCGCGCAGCTCGTCCTCGTCGTCCAGGGCGTCGAGCCTGACCCGGATCCAGGCGAACGAGGCCTCGTGGCCCGCGATCCAGAACTTCTCCGGCTCGGCGAGCACCAGTTCGTCCCGGTCCTCCTTGGGGCAGCGCACCGCGCAGGAGGTCTCGTCCTCGGGCAGGGTGGCGAACATCTTCCCCGCCACCCGGAAGGTGGGCATGCTCCAGGCCGTCTTCTCGGCGGTGTCCGGCAGGGACAGGGCGATTCGGCGTACGTCATGGGCGTCCGGCATGCCCGCAGCGTAACGGCGGCCACCGACAGCGGCGGGCGCTGCGCGGGTCAGTCCCGCTGGGCCTGGGCGGCCTCGCCCAGCGCGCCCAGCAGAGGGCTGATCAGGGGGTGCTGCTCGGAGCCCCGGCGCACCGCGGCGAACACCCGGCGGGTGGGCGCCACGCCGTCCACGGGCCGTACCGTCACGCCGCGCAGGTCCATGCCGCGCAGCGCCGAGCGGGGCACCAGGG
>NZ_JACADT010000272.1:0-6402 GCF_013421635.1 Streptomyces sp. UH6
CTCGCCTCGGGCCTCCAGCGAGGCGAGCGCGGCCGCCTCGGCTCCGGCGAGCCAGTGCTCGGCGCCGGGTTCCGTGCCGTCGCCGAGACCCGACTCGGCGAGCATCGTGACCAGCTTCCGCCGTTCCCTCGCCGCGACGTCCCGGGAGCAGGCGGCCTGGAGGACGGCGGCCCGGTCCAGGGTGGTGACGAAGACCGTCCGCCGCATGGCCAGCAGCCGGATCAGCGTCCGGTCGTCGTAGAGGGCCCGCTCCACCTCGGCCACGCCGCAGGCGGTGGTCCGCGCCCAGCAGGAGAGGTGGACCGACGACGGGTCGGTGCCGTGCAGCGCCACCACGGACCGGGCGGCCTCGGCCGGGTCCGCGGCCCGGGCCCCGGGTGTCAGGAGGTGCCGTAGCCCCAGCCGCGCCCGCCGCTGCTCCACCGTGATCGTCCGCATGTCGCCCTTCCGCCTCGGGGGAGCTCTGCCCGGCATCCGTGTGGTGCGAGGTCCGCGTGGGGCGGCGAGGGCAAAGGGAAAGGCAAGGAGAGCGGTCTCCTTGCCATGCTCAACGTATAGCGCACCCGGGGGCTTGCCGCAAGGCCCGGGTGAGGCCTCAGAATCCGGTGATTCGATCGACAACCGCCGTGCGGGGCGCGGTGGTTCCGGAGGTGTCGCAGTGACCGAGCAGTACGTGCTGGATCTACGAGCCGTCGACGCGGCGCAGGTGCCGGCCGTCGGCGGCAAGGGCGCGAATCTGGGCGCGCTGACCCGGATCGAGGGCGTCCGCGTGCCGGACGGCTTCTGCGTCACGACGGACGCCTTCCGGCGGGCCGTGGCGCGGGAGCCGTCGATCGGCGACCGGATCGCCCGGCTGTCACGGGTGGACCCGGAGGACCGGGAGGCGGTCAGGGCCCTCGCCGCGGAGATCCGCGGGAGCATCGGGCGGATCGCCGTCCCGGACGCGGTCGCGGCTCGGATCACCGGCGCGCTCGCCCGGTACGGGGACCGGGCCGCCTACGCCGTCCGGTCCAGCGCGACGGCCGAGGACCTGCCGACGGCGTCCTTCGCCGGCCAGCAGGACACGTACCTGAACGTCGTGGGGCCGGCGGCGGTCCTGCGGCACGTCGTCCGCTGCTGGGCCTCGCTCTTCACCGAGCGGGCCGTGACCTACCGTCGGCGCAACGGCGTCGACCACCGCGCGGTCCACATGGCGGTGGTCGTGCAGCGCATGGTCGTCCCGAGCGCGTCCGGCGTCCTGTTCACCGCCGACCCCGTCACGGGGAACCGGAGGACCGCCGTCGTGGACGCGGGGTTCGGCCTCGGTGAGGCCCTGGTCTCCGGTCTGGTGAACCCGGACGTCTTCACGGTCCGCGACGGCGAGGTCGTCGCCCGGACGGTCAACGCCAAGCGCCGCGCCGTGCACGCCCTGCCGGGCGGCGGCACGCGGGAGACCGGGATCGATCCCGGGCGGCAGGAGGAACCGGCCCTGACGGACGCGCAGGCGGTGCGCCTGGTGGCACTCGGACGGCGCGTCGAGGCGCACTTCGGCCGCCCCCAGGACATCGAATGGTGCCTGGCCGACGATGGCTTCCACATCGTGCAGAGCCGGCCGGTCACCACGCTGTTCCCCGTCCCCGAGGCCGGCGACCGGGAGAACCACGTCTACGTCTCGGTCGGTCACGGGCAGATGATGACCGACCCGATGAGGGCACTGGGGCACTCCATGTGGCGGATGACGGCCATGGTGCCGATGACGGAGGCCGGCGGAAGGCTGTTCGTCGACGTCACCCGGCGGCTGGCCTCTCCGGCGGGCCGCGCCGCCCTCCTGGAGGCCATGGGGTCCGGTGACCCCCTGATCAGGGACGCCCTGGAAACCGTCCTCGAGCGGGACGGCTTCGTGCCCTCGCTCCCGGACGCGCCGCCCGCGGGACCGCCGGCGGGCGCACCGCCCGCGCCGGTCGCGACCGATCCGGCCGTCGTCGCCGAGCTGATCGGCCGCAGCGAGGCGTCCCTCGCGGCTCTGGAGCGCGATCTCCGGACGAAGAGCGGGCCGGCCCTGTTCGACTTCCTGCTGGAGGCGTTCGCGGAGCACAGAAGGGTTCTCGGCGACCCGCTCAGCCATCAGGTGCTCATGGCGGGGATGGAGGCCACGCGGTGGCTCAACGACACGCTGCGGGAGTGGCTGGGCGAGAAGAACGTGGCCGACACCCTGACCCTGTCGGCCCCCGGCAACATCACCTCGGAGATGGGCCTGGCGCTGCTCGACGTCGCGGACGTGGTCCGCCCGCACCCGGAGGTGGTGTCCTTCCTGCGGGGTGTGGGGGACGAGGACTTCCTGGACGAGCTGGCGGAGCTCCCGGGCGGCACCGAGGCACGCGACGCCCTGGACGCCTACCTCGACCGGTTCGGCATGCGCTGCGCCGGCGAGATCGACATCACGAGGCCGCGGTGGCGCGAGCGCCCCGCCACGCTGGTGCCCGCGCTGCTCGACAACGTCCGCAACTTCGCTCCCGGCGCCGCCGGGCGGCGCTTCGAGGAAGGGCGGCTGAGGGCCCTGCACAAGGAACAGGAGGTCCTCGCGCGTCTGCGGCGCCTGCCGGACGGTGACCGCCGGGCCGAGGAGACGAAGCGGATGATCGACCGGGTCAGGACCTTCATCGGGTACCGGGAGTATCCCAAGTA
Source organism: Streptomyces sp. UH6 (assembly GCF_013421635.1). Lineage (NCBI taxonomy): Bacteria > Bacillati > Actinomycetota > Actinomycetes > Kitasatosporales > Streptomycetaceae > Streptomyces > Streptomyces sp. UH6. Next base: position 2,665 of record NZ_JACADT010000272.1, read on the forward strand.
CGACATCGTCAGCCGCTACTTCCTCTACAAGCAGGCGCTGATGGCGGAGGCCGGGCGGCTGGTGCGGGCCGGTGTGCTGCCCGAGCGGGAGGACGTCTTCCACCTCACGTTCCAGGAGTTCCACGACGCCGTGCGCACCCACCGGGTGGACGAGGAGCTGGTGCGGCGGCGCAAGGAGGCGTTCCGGTCGTACCACGCGCTCACCCCGCCCCGGGTACTGACCTCGGACGGCGAGGCGGTCACCGGGACCTACCGGCGCGACGACGTCCCGGCCGGCGCCCTGGTCGGCCTGCCGGTGTCCACCGGGACCGTCGAGGGGCGGGCGCGCGTCGTCCTCGACATGGCGGACGCCGACCTCGCCGCGGGCGACATCCTGGTCACGGCCTTCACCGACCCCAGCTGGTCCCCGCTGTTCGTCGGGATCGCGGGTCTCGTGACGGAGGTGGGGGGCCTGATGACCCACGGCGCGGTGATCGCCCGGGAGTACGGACTGCCGGCCGTGGTCGCCGTGGAGGAGGCCACCCGGCTGATCCGGGACGGCCAGCACATCCGCGTGCACGGAACCGAGGGGTACGTCGAGATCCTGCCGTGAGGCGGGCCCGGGACGGGCGGACGACAGGTTGCCGACAGTAGTGTCGAGAAAAGCGTCTATGATGCTGACACTGCTGTCGTCAAGTTTCGGCAAAGCGCCGCTGCGCCGTGCCGCGGCGCAGTGCTGCCCCTCACCTCCTGTCACCTCCTGCTCCGTGGAGATCCCTGTGTTCCTCGCCCTACGCGACCTGCGCTTCGCCCGCGGTCGTTTCCTCCTGATGGGGGCCGTGGTCGCGCTGATCGCCGTGCTCGGCGTCCTGCTGTCCGGACTGGCCTCCGGACTGGCCGACGCCGGCATCTCCGGTCTGCGCGCCCTGCCCGTGTCCCACCTGGCCTTCGACGAGAAGGCGACCAGCGAGCAGTTCTCCCGGTCGTCCGTGGAGGCCGAGGACTGGGAGGCGTGGTCCGGCGCCCCCGGCGTGGAGCGGGCGGAGCCGTTCGGCAACACCCTCGTCAACGCCCAGGTGACCGCGGGCGCGGAGGAGGGCGAGCAGATCAACCTGGCGGTGTTCGGCATGGCTCCGGACTCCCCCATGGCGCCGACGCCCAGCGAGGGGAGATCCCTGGCGGACGGCGGCGAAGGCATCGTCATCACCCGGGAGATCGCCGACCTGGGCGTCCGTATCGGCGACGTGCTGACCGCGGACCGGAGCGAGGTGCGCCTGGAGGTCGTCGGCCTGGTCGACGAGCCCGTGTCCTACGGCCACATCGGCGTGGTCTACGCGGACCTGGACACCTGGCGCCACCTGCACTACGGCCTGCCCGAGGAACTTCCCGAGGCGGCGGGCGAGCAGGCCACCGCCGTGGCGCTGGTCCTGGAGCCGGACGCCGACGTGACCGCGGTGGAGAGGGCGACCGGCACGCGCGCCGACACCAAGGAGTCGGCCTTCGACGCCTCACCCGGCTACGCGGCGGAGTCGAGCACCATGGCGTTGATCAAGGGCTTCCTGTACGCCATCTCGGCGCTCGTCATCGGTGCGTTCTTCACCGTGTGGACCGTGCAGCGCAAGGCCGAGATCGCCCTGCTGAAGGCGCTCGGCGCGCCCACGCGGTACATCCTGCGGGACGCCCTCGCCCAGGTCGTCGTGGTCCTGGTGACCGCCACGGCCGTCGGCACGGCCGTCGGGCTGGCCCTGGGGAGCGCGATGACCGGCAAGGCGCCCTTCTCCCTCTCCGCCCCCGCGGTCGCCACCTCCGCCGGGCTCCTGATCGGCCTCGGAGCCGCGGGCGCCGCCGTCGCCGTACGCCGCATCACCGCCGTCGACCCTCTGATCGCCCTGGGAGCCACCCGATGACGACCGTCCCCTCCCCCGGCTCCACCGCCGCCGCGGACTCCACGGCCGAAGGCCTGCGCCTGCTCGACGTCACGCTGGTCCACGGGGACGGCGACACGGCCGTCACCGCCCTCGACCGCGTCACCCTGCGGGTCGCCCCCGGGGAGTTCGCCGCCGTCGTCGGCCCCTCCGGCTCGGGCAAGTCCAGTCTCCTCGCCGTCGCCGGCGGTCTGCAGAGGCCCACGTCCGGGACCGTCGCCGTGGCCGGTGCCGAGCTGACGTCCCTCCCGGACAAGCGGCGCACCGCGGCACGCCGCCGGCACATCGGCTTCGTCTTCCAGCAGTCGAACCTGCTGAGTTCGCTGACCGTGCGGGAACAACTGCTGCTGCCGCTGCACATCGACGGGCGGCTCGACGCGGCGGCCCGCGCACGGGCGGACGAGCTCATCGAGGCGGTCGGCCTCTCGCACCGCGCCGGTTCCCGGCCTCACCAGCTCTCCGGGGGCGAGCGCCAGCGCGCGGGCCTGGCGCGCGCGCTGATGACCTCCCCCGCGGTGCTCCTGGTCGACGAACCCACCTCGGCGCTGGACCGGGCCCGTTCGGCCGAGGCCGTGCGGCTGATCGCCGAGCAGACCCGCGAGCACGGGACGGCGACGGTCATGGTCACCCACGACACGGCGATAATGGACCACGCCGACCGGGTGTACGAGATGGTCGACGGTCGCCTGTCCTGACCGGGGCGGCGGGCCGGCTCGCGACACCCGGACCGTCCACCATCCCGGAGTCCGCCCGCATGCCCAAGATCAACGCCGCCACCGTCGCCGAGCACCGCGCCCGTCAGCGCGAGGCGTTGATCCAGGCAGCCATCGACATCCTGGTGAGCGAGGGCGCCGCCGCCGTGACCCCCGCGGCGGTCGGCGCCCGCGCGAGCCTGGCGCGCTCCAGCGTGTACCAGTACTTCGACTCGTCGGCGGCCCTCCTGGCGACCATCGTCGAGGAGGCTTTCCGCCGGTCCGACGAGGCCCTCGCCCGTGCGATGGCGGATGCGACCGGACCGGTGGAACGCGTGGAGGCCTACTTCAGGGAGAGTCTGCGACTGGGCGCGGAGGGCGCCCACCGGCCCGCCGCCGCGCTCATGGGCGCGGACCTCCATCCGGCCTGCCGGGAACGGCTGATGGAGCTGCACCTGCGGCAGGTCGCTCCCTTCCGGGCCGCCGTGCGGGACATCGGCGTGCCCGACCCCGAACTCACCGCGGACCTGATCGCGGGCATGCTGCACTCCGCCCTGTCCGCCGTCGAGCAGGGCGCTCCTCTCGAGTCCGTGACGGGACGTGCCCTCGAGCTGGTGCACCGGTGCCTGGCCACGGGGGGCTGACGGGGCGCGATCCCCGGCATCCCCCATCCGTCAGGGCCGGGCCGCTGCTTCGCGGCGGCGCCGGGCCTCCTCGAAGAGCGCGTCCGTCTCGGCCTCGAGGACACCGCCGAGCAGCAGCTCGGGCCGGTGGAAGGAGGCGGCGGACCGGGCCACCTCGTGGGCGCGCAGGGAGATCTGCGGGATGCCGGTGCGGCGCAGGGTGGGGATCGAGCTGCCCCAGACCACCTGGGCCACGCCCGCCCAGGCGATCGCCGCCATGCACATCGCGCAGGGCTCACCGGTGCTGTAGAGGGCCACGGCGTCCCACCCCCCGTTCCCGTGGCGGGCCACGTAGGCGCGCATCGCCGTGATCTCCCCGTGCAGGGTCGGATCGGCCCCCGCGTCGTTGACCGCCGCGGCCAGCAGGTCACCCGAGCGCGCGTCCGCGACCACGGCGCCGAACGGGTAAAGGGGGTTGCGCCGTCCCTGCTCGACCGCGAGCCGCATGAGCCGCTCGTG
>NZ_JACADT010000273.1:0-6374 GCF_013421635.1 Streptomyces sp. UH6
GCGCAGCTCGGGCAGTGACAGCAGACAGGCGCCGGCGGCGGCCACGGCGGCCGCCGCGCAGACGCGCGCTCCGGCCGGAACAGATGCCGCCGGAACAGACCCCATGGCGTCCCCTCCCCCGGCCCGGACCGGGGCGGTCCGGTTCGTGTCCGTTCTGCTCCGGAGAGTAGAGCGGCCGAACGGGTTACGGGGAGCCTGATAGGTGAATCCGCGGGCCTATGACCCGCGGATTAGCACGTACGGGTGAAAGCTCAGGCGTCGCCGGATGACGCGGGCGTCACCGACGCGCCCTGCTGCTCCACACCGGGTGTCACGGGACCGTGTCCGGTCTCGCCCGAGCGGATCAGTTCGATGCGGCCCATCACCTTGGCGCGCAGGTCGGCGGGTACGTCGTCATGACCGCAGCAGCGCTTGACCAGCTTCTTCACGGCCTGCTCGAGGCCGTACTTCTCCAGGCAGGGCGAGCACTCCTCGAAGTGCTCCTCGAACTTCGTGCAGGCCGAGTCCGGCATCTCCCGGTCCAGGAACTCGTAGAGATGGTCGAGGATCTCGGCGCAGTCCGTCTCGTGCGGCTCTCCACAGCTCATGAGCCCGAGCCTTTCGCTTCGTTCGACTTCCCGGCGCCGGCGGGGACGAGCCCGCGGTCCCGGGCGTAGTCCTCGAGCATGCCGCGCAGCTGACGGCGGCCCCGGTGCAGCCGGGACATCACCGTACCGATGGGTGTCCCCATGATGTCCGCGATCTCCTTGTAGGCAAACCCCTCGACGTCCGCCAGGTAGACGGCGATCCGGAACTCCTCGGGGATGGCCTGCAGCGCCGACTTCACGTCGGAGTCCGGCAGGTGGTCGAGGGCCTGGGACTCGGCGGAGCGAAGACCGGTCGACATGTGCGACTCGGCGCGGGCGAGCTGCCAGTCCTCGATGTCCTCGGCGGCGCTGCGCTGCGGCTCCCGCTGCTTCTTGCGGTAGGAGTTGATGAACGTGTTGGTGAGGATCCTGTACAGCCAGGCCTTGAGGTTGGTGCCCTCACGGAACTGGTGGAACGACGCGTACGCCTTGGCGTAGGTCTCCTGCACCAGGTCCTCGGCGTCGGCCGGGTTGCGCGTCATGCGCAGCGCGGCCGAGTACATCTGGTCGAGGAACTCCAGCGCGTCCCGCTCGAACCGGGCGCTGCGCTCCTCGGTCGTCTCGGTCGTCTGCCTGCCCTCGGCGCCCTCGGCGCTCGCGGGCTGCTCCGCGTCGGTCCCGGCGACCGGACCCACCTCCTCCAGCGACGTGCCACTCGAATCGGAGGATAGACGACGTTCCCCTCCCGCCGCCCGCCGGGCGGCGCCGGTACGGGTCGAGGGAAGCACCGACCACTCGAGTTCGGTGGCGCGGCGACTGGGGCACGCAACGGATCCCATGCGGCGGATTCCTCCCGGGACGACTGGTCAGAACGTGTTGTTCTCCCCCTTCAACCTCACGCCCCACCACCGCATTCCCGCCCCCGCCGAACCGCCGCCGGCCCGCTGTGATCAATACACCTAGTGCACGGACCCGGTGAGCTGGAGTCCGATCACGCCGATGATGACCAGGCTGATCGAGACGATCTTCAGCACGGAGACCACGTCCCCCATGAAGATCATCCCGTAGACCGCGGTGCCCGCCGCGCCGATGCCGGTCCAGACCGCGTAGGCCGGACCCACGTCGAGCTTCTTGAGGGCGAGGGTGAGGAGCGCGAAGCTGCCCAGCGCGAAGACGCAGAAGGCCATCGTCGGATAGAGCCGGGTGAATCCGTGCGAGAGCTTGAGACAGACCGCGAAGCCGGTCTCGAGCAGTCCGGCGACCACGACCAGCAGCCACGCCATGGGATGTCCTCCGCATCAATCACGCTCCGTGACCGCTCGATCCGGACCGGTTGATGCGATTATGCCCGGCTTGTCCGGCCAGGCCGCTCAGGTCAGTCCCCCTCGCGCCGCTCGCGCGTCGAGAGCAGCCGCCGCAGCGAGTAGAGCCGCGCCGGGTCCGCGTGGCCGTCGGCGACCCACCGGTCGAGCGCGCAGTCGGGCTCGTCGTGGCTGCAGGCCCGGGGACAGTCGGCCGTCCCGGCCTCCAGGTCGGGGAAGGCGTGGATGACCCGGGAGGGGTCGATGTGGGCGAGGCCGAACGACCGCACGCCGGGCGTGTCGACGACCCAGCCCTCGGCGTCCTCCAGCGGCAGCGCCAGCGCGGAGGTGGTGGTGTGCCGGCCGCGCCCGGTCACCGCGTTGACGTGTCCGGTGATCCGCCGCCGCTCCTCGGGCACGAGAGCGTTGACCAGCGTGGTCTTGCCGACGCCGGAGTGCCCGACGAAGGCGGTGACCTTGCCCGCCAGGTGCTCGCGCACCCGGTCGGCCGCGCCTCCGGTCTCCAGCTCCTCACGGCTGGTGACCACGTACGGGATGTCCAGCGCGCCGTAGAGCTCCAGCAGCGTGTCCGGCGGGGCCAGGTCGGACTTGGTGAGCACCAGCAGCGGTGTGAGCCCGCCGTCGAAGGCGGCGACCAGGCAGCGGTCGATCAGCCGCGGCCTCGGCTCGGGGTCGGCGAGGGCGGTGACGATGGCGAGCTGGTCGGCGTTGGCGACGACCACCCGCTCGTACGGGTCGTCGTCGTCCGCCGTCCGCCGCAGCACCGAGGCGCGCTCCTCGATGCGGACGATCCGCGCCAGCGTGTCCTTGGTGCCCGACAGGTCTCCCACCAGCGCCACCCGGTCACCGACCACCGCCGCCTTGCGGCCCAGCTCGCGGGCCTTCATGGCGGTCACCGTCCGGTCCTCGACCAGACAGGTCAGCCGGCCCCGGTCGACGGTGAGGACCAGCCCCTCGGCCGCGTCCTCGTGCTTGGGCCGGATGTGGGTCCGCGGCCGGTTGCCCTTGCGGTTGGGGCGGCTGCGGATGTCGTCCTCGTCGGTGTGCTTGCCGTAGCGACGCATGGCTTCTCTACCGCCGGTCCTCGAGCATCCCCGTCCAGAGCTGTGTGAAGTCGGGCAGGGTCTTCGCGGTGGTCCCCACGTTCTCGATCTCCACCCCCTCGACGGCCAGGCCGATGATCGCGCCGGCGGTCGCCATCCGGTGGTCGTCGTAGGTGTGGAAGACGCCGCCGCGCAGCGCGCGGGGACGGATGTGCAGGCCGTCGGCGGTCTCGGTGACGTCGCCGCCGAGCGCGTTGATCTCCTGGGTGAGCGCGGCCAGCCGGTCGGTCTCGTGGAGCCGCAGGTGGGCCACCCCGCGCAGGGTCGACGGCGAGTCGGCGAGGGCCGCGACGGCGGCGATGCCGGGGGTGAGCTCGCCCACCTCGGAGAGGTCGACGTCGATCCCGTGGACCTTGCCGGAGCCGGTGAACTCCAGGCCGTACTCCTTCAGCTCGCAGCTTCCACCCATCCGGGTGAAGATCTCGCGCAGCTGGTCACCGGGCTGGGTGGTGCGCTCGGGCCAGTCCGGGACGATCACCCGTCCGCCGGTCACCAGCGCGGCGGCGAGGAACGGCTGCGCGTTGGACAGGTCGGGCTCGACGGTCAGGTCACGGCCGAGCAGCGCGCCGGGCGTCACCCGCCAGACGTTGGCCTCTCCGCCGGACTCGGGGGTGTCGACCTGGGCGCCCGCGGCGCGCAGCATGTCCACCGTCATCTGGATGTGCGGCAGCGAGGGCAGGGTGGCGCCGGTGTGCCGGACCTCCACGCCCTGGTTGAAGCGGGCGCCGGAGAGCAGCAGGGCGGAGACGAACTGGGAGGACGAGGAGGCGTCCACCTCGACCGGTCCGCCCTCCAGGGCCCCGCTGCCGTGCACGGTGAGCGGGAGGGCGCCGCGTCCCTCGTCGTCGATCCGGGCGCCGAGGGCGCGCAGGGCGTCGATCACGCCGTGCAGCGGCCGCTCGTAGGAGCGGGGGTCGCCGTCGAAGCGGACCGGGCCGGAGGCGAGGGCGGCGACGGGCGGCAGGAAGCGCATCACCGTGCCCGCGTTGCCGACGTCGACCGAGGCCGGGCCGGCCGGCTGCGCGGGAATGACCCGCCACGCCTCGCCGGCCTTCTCGCCGCCGGAGGTCACCGCGGAGCTGGAGGAGACGGTCTCCTCGATGCCGACGCCGAGCGCGCGCAGCGCCTCGGCCATCAGCAGGGTGTCGCGGGAGCGCAGCGGGCGCCGGATCCAGCCCGGCTCGGAGGCCAGGGCGGCCAGCACCAGCGCGCGGTTGGTGACCGATTTCGATCCCGGCACGTGGACCGTCGCGTCGACGGGCCCGCTCGCGGTGGGGGCGGGCCAGAGATCGGTCTGCTGCGCGGAGTGAACGGTCATACGGCCCACTCTAGTGGCTGGCCGCGAGGGAGATTCCTGATCAAAATCGAGGAAATATCGCCGAAACGGGTCTGTGGTAGCGGGTTTCCGTATCGCGGCGGCTCACAGTCCGAGACGGCCGCCGGCCGGAAGCGGTCGGAGACGGCGGCGGCCGCCGGCCGGACGCGGTCAGAGGTCGAGCAGCCAGCGCGCGCCGCCCATCAGGCAGCACAGCGAGACCACGTGGAAGAAGAAGAGCCAGAGGGCCGGCGGGGTGCCGGTGAGGTGGGCGAGCTGGTCCGCGTCCGAGGCTCCGGTGGGATTGTGCCGCCGCTCCCGCTGGAGCTCGAAACCCGGTCGGACGCCGCCCAGCAGGAGGAACCAGACCACCGCGTAGGCGAACGCGGCCTGCACCTGCGGGCCGGCCCGCCAGGACACGAACAGGAAGATCGCCCCGGTGGCGAGCACCGTGATCACGCCGTAGACGTTGCGGATCATCACCAGCATGGCCAGCAGCAGCGCGGTGGAGAGCCACAGCAGCAGGGTGATCCGGCCCTCGGAGAGCAGGGCCGCGCCGCCCAGGCCGAGCAGCGGCGGTGCGGTGTACCCGGCCAGCGCGGTGAGCACCATGCCGAGCCCGCGGGGCTTGCCCCGGCTGACGGTGAGACCGCTGGTGTCCGAGTGCAGCCTTATGCCGGTGAGGGTACGGCCGGTGAGCAGCGCCACCAGGGCGTGGCCGCCCTCGTGCGCGATGGTGACGGCGTTGCGGGCCACCCTCCACACCGCGGACGGCAGCACCACGGCCAGCGCGGCGGCGGCGGTGGCGACCACCACCCACAGGTCTGGGTCGGGCTGGCGGCCGAGGACCTGGTCCATCGCGCTGCTCTCCTTCGCGTCGCTCGTCTTACTCGTCCTGCTGGTCCTGCTCGTCCTGCTCGTCCTGCTGGTCCTGCGGGTCCTGCTCGTGTCGCTCGGGTCGTCCCACCGGGCGCGCTCCGCGTGCCGGAGTCCGGGAGCCGGTGGCCCGACCGGGGCCGGGCCTGGCAGTGTGGCACGTATGTGCGGACGGTATGCATCCACGCGGGCTCCGGAGGACCTCGCGGACCTCTTCGGCGTCGAGGCCGGACTCCCCTCGCTGCTTCCCGGTCCCGGCACGCCGGGCGGCGTGCCGGAGGAGTCCTTCGCCCCTGACTACAACGTCGCTCCGACCAAGGAGGTGTTCGCCGTCCTCGACCGCCCGCTCAAGGGGAGCGGCGACCCCCGCCCGGTCCGGCAGCTGCGCCGCCTGAAATGGGGGCTGGTGCCGGCCTGGGCCAAGTCCCCCGAGGGCGCCGCCCGCATGATCAACGCGCGGGCCGAGACGGTGCACGAGAAGCCGTCCTACCGCCGTGCCTTCGCCACCCGCCGCTGCATCCTGCCCGCCGACGGCTACTACGAGTGGGTCACCGGCAAGGAGGAGCGCGAGCTGGAGGTCGAGGGGAGGCGGAAGCGGCCGCGCAAGCAGCCGTACTTCGTCACCCCGGCCGACGGCTCGGTCTTCGCGATGGCCGGGCTCTACGAGTTCTGGCGCGACCGCACCCTGCCGGACGACCATCCCCAGGCCTGGTGGGCGACCTGCTCGGTGATCACCACCGAGGCGGAGACCTCCCCCCTCGCGGTGGCCCCCGTCGAGGGGCCGGGGGCGCTGGCGGACATCCATCCGCGGATGCCGCTGATGCTGACCCGGGACCGCTGGGACGCCTGGCTCGATCCGCGCCACGACGACCCGGACCTGCTGCGCGGCCTGCTGGCCGCGCCGCCGGGCGGCCTGATGCGCGCCTACCCCGTCTCCACGGCGGTCAGCAACGTCCGCAACAACGGGCCGGAGCTGCTGAAGGAGCTGGCGGGCCCGGAGGAGGGCACACTCTTCTGACGTGACCTCCGACATGACCCCCGATGCCCCCAACGCCCCCGACGCCCCCGGCAGGGCCTCCGACGCCCCCGGTGTCTCCGCCGCTCCCGATGTCTCCGGCGGGGCCCGCGACGACGCCTCCGGCGGGGTGGACTCCGCGGCGGAACTGGTGCCGACCGAGGCCGGGGAGGCCCG
>NZ_JACADT010000274.1:0-6366 GCF_013421635.1 Streptomyces sp. UH6
CGGTGACCGGGCCTGTTGCAGGAGACCGTCCGCGTGACGACCCGGCCGGTGGCCGTCCGCTCGCGGGTGCGGCGCAGGTAGCCGTGGGTCTCGAGTTCGCGCAGGGCGGCGGCGATACGGGTGGAGCCCTCGGGGAAGCGGGCGGTGAGCGTCTTGATGTCGACGGCGGTGCCGGGGCGCACGGACTGGATGTAACAGGCCAGCCCGATGGCGAGCAGCGACAGCTCCCGGTGCTGGGCCAGGTCGTTGCCGATCACCGTGAAGTTCTCGGTGTGGCGGGCGTGGTCGTGGACGACGCCCGCGAACGGCGCACCGGCGGGGCGGTTTTCGCCCCGGACCCGGGACTGGGCGCGCGAGGGCGCGCTAGGGTTTTCGGTACCCATCGGGAAGCTGCTTTCTTCCTCGGTGGTCAGGCCCTCGCTTGGGATGCCAGTCCCGGCGGGGGCCGTCGCATGTCTGTTGTTGTGTCGCGCTGAGCGTAAGGCAGGCAACCGGTGCCAAATCCAGTCCACTCGGGCATATTCACTCGCGGGAGTGAGTTTGCCCGGCGGGAGGGAAGGGTGGGGTTTGGTGGGGTGCTTTCTCCCCCGTGGGTAGTTCATAGGGAGCGCGAGCCGGACCGGAGCCTGAACCGCCGGGACCCGGTGCATCCCGTGCCGGGAGGGCGAGTTCGGCCCATACCGTTTTGCGGGGCGGCAGGTCCCGGGCCACGCCCCAGCGGTCGGCGAGGGCGGCCACGAGGGCAAGGCCGCGGCCTGCCTCGTCGGTGAGGCCCGTGGCGCGGAGCCGCGGGAGCCGGTCACCGCGCGTGTCCGTGACCTCGATGCGGAGGGTCCCGCCGACGGCGACCAGGCGGAGCCGGAAGTTGCGGCCCGGGACGCGGCCGTGGGTGGAGGCGTTGTTGGCCAGTTCGGCCACGACGTGCTGGGCCGGGGCCAAGGGCAGTCCCCAGGCCCGCAGTTGCTCGGTGGCGAGCAGACGCGCGAGTCGTGCGCCACGGGGGGTGGGGGACAGCAGCACGCTGAAGTCGCGGACGGGATTCTCGTTCACGTCACTCAGCGTGGCCGGATACGCCTACCGTGACGAGTGACAACGCGGCTGCGTACGGTGACTGTCCGGTGCTTGTCCGGCGGTGTCCGGGCTTGTCGGGGCGGGGCGTACGGGTAGGGCGGGGCTGGTACGAGGCGGCGGCACGACGGAGGGGCGCGGGCATGACGGTGGACGGCGAGGTCCGGCGACTGAGGACCGAGGCTGACGAGCCGGGGTGGGAGGTCGACCCGGACGACGAATGGGGCCTGGCCGTGGTGGCCACGGTGGGGCGGCAGTTGAAGCTGCGGCGCGAGGCCGTGGGGATGCGCGCCGGCGACTTCGGGAAGGCCGTGGGCTACGGCGAGGACCTGGTCTACAAGATCGAGGGCGGCAAGCGGATTCCCCGGCCGGAGTACCTGGACAGGGCGGACGAGGTGCTGGCGGCGGGCGGGCTGCTGGCCGCGATGAAGGACGACGTGGCGAAGGTCCGCTACCCGAAGAAGGTGCGGGCCTTGGCGGACATGGAGGCGCGCGCGGTCGAGATCGGCGTGTACGAGTGCAACATCGTCGCCGGGCTGTTGCAGACGCCTGAGCACGCCCGGGCGGTCATCAGGGCAGCGCAACCGCCCTACTCACTCGACGACGTGGAGCGCATGGTGGCGGCTCGGCTGGCCCGGCAGTCGGTCTTCGACCGCGACCCGGCTCCTTCGATCCACTTCGTCCTGGAGGAGGCACCGCTGCGTCGGCAGGTTGGAGGCACAATGGTGTGGCGACGGCAGCTCGAACGCCTGCTGGAGGTAGGGCGATTGCACTTCGTCACGCTTCAGGTCATGCCGACGAACACTGAGGCGCATCCCGGGCTGGACGGCAGGATCGAGTTGCTCAAGTTTCCGGACGGCACGGCAGCAGGCCGCTCTGACGGTGCGTTCAACGGGCGGCCGATCACCGAACCGAAGCAGCTACGCATCCTTGAGCTGCGGTATGGCACCATCCGGGCGCAGGCTCTCTCATCGAGAGAGTCGATGGTCTTCATTGAGCAACTGCTGGGGGAAACATGATCCGCAAGTCCTCGGACGGGGACGCCTCCGAACTGGCGTGGTTCAAGAGCAGCCACAGCGGTGGCACCGACGGCGAGTCCTGTGTCGAGGTCGCGACGTCTCCCGGCACCGTGCACGTCCGTGACTCGAAGTACCGCGACGCCGGCCCCCGCCTGGCGCTGGCGCCGGAGGCGTGGGCGCACTTCGTGGGGTACGCGTCCGGGAACTGACCGCCGTCAGCGGGTCCACTCCTTCAGCGGCTCGGTGTCCAGCTCGATGCCGACCGGGTCCGGCAGGGTGACCGTCTTGCCGTAGGGCACGACCACCTGCCGGGTGTAGCGGTCGCCTTCCGGCTCCGAGTGGACCTTGACCTCACAGGTGTCGCGGTCGATGAGGAGGTAGACGGGGATGCCGGTCCGCCGTCGCCCCTCGTCGACCCTCAGGCCAAGGCCGTGATACAGCCACCGGTCCGGTCGCGCCTGAAAGCACAGGCGAGTCAGCCACGCCACGATCGTCGAGTGGCTGCCGTCCGGCAGCGGCTGCTCCACGACCCGCCCCTCGACACACTCCAGCCGCAGGGCCTCGTTGATCCGGTAGCCCGTTCGAGCGAGTTCCTCGAACTCTTCCTGGTCCAGCACTCTGGTCGCCACAGGAGCCGAACCTAGAGCCCGTGGGCATGGACCCGGCCGGTCTTCGTCCGGGCCTCACACGATCGGCGGCCGTCAGGAGTCGTACTCGCCGTTCCACGGGGGGCCGAAGCCGAGGCGGTCGGGGTGGAGTTCGGTCCACTCGTCGCCCTCGTCCTCCGACTCGACGAGGAGGCCGAAGAGGACGTCGTCGACGGTGCGGCGGAAGGGGCGGACGGCTATGTCGCCGTACTGGCGGGACGGGAGGGTCTCCAGGAGCTTGGTCAGGTGGGCCTCGGCCTGGCCGAGGACCGCCGGGTCACGCTGCTGGTCGGCCCACGTGCCGCCGCACCAGATGTCGGTGTCGCGGTGCACACCGTCCGCGTCGAACGTGTGCAGGACGGCGTAGAGCCGCCGCTGCTGCTCCCACCCGTCGTCGGGGCGGTACCCGACGGGGTAGGCGTATGTCACCGACGCCAGGAACTGGCCGTCGGCGTACCGGCCGATGGTGGCCGTACGGCCGTCCGGCTCATGGGCGATCGGGATGACCTGGGGGATTGCCATGAGCGGCAACCCTAGAGCCACTGCCACGCGTTGCGAAGCCGGGGCGGGCGGTACGTCCGGTACCGCGCGGTATTTCCGCCCCGGCGTCCACGTCAGCGGGCGACGTACTGGGTGAGGATCGCCTGCACCTCGTAGATGTCCACGCCCTTGGTGAACGTCTTCTGGATCGGCATCTGGGAGCCGGACACCCATATCTTCAGCTCGGCGTCCAGGTCGAAGGTGCCGGCCGTCTCCACCGCGAAGTGGGTGATGGAGCGGTACGGGATCGAGTGGTACTCGGTCTTCTTGCCGGTGATGCCCTGCTTGTCGACCAGGATCATGCGACGGTCCGTGAGCATGATGGTGTCGCGGATCAGCAGGTAGGCGGCCCGCACCTGCTCGCCCTGACCCAGCAGGCGGGCGTAGTCCTGGGCCGCCTGGGCCGGGTCGATCGGGTGCGCGTTGCCGAACAGAGCCATGGTTCCCCCCACGGTCGGTGGTGATCGCTGTGAAGAGCGGCTGGTCGGCCGGCCTTCACAGCGAGTCGTTCACACCGATCCTCGCACGGGGGTACGACAACGGGGAGTGACGGCGGTCACTCGCCGCCGAAGCGCTCCTTGTAGGCCGCCAGATCGTCGTCGGTGAGCTTGGCGAACAGCACCGGCGGCACGGTGAACGGCGTGCCCACCGGCAGGAACGCCAGCGCGCGGGCCTCGTCGGCCGACACCCACGCGGCGGTGTCGTCGGCCAGCTCGAACGCCTGGCGCATCGCCCGGGAGCTGGCCGGGATGAACGGCTCGGAGACGATCGCGTACAGGTGGATCAGGTTCATCGCCGTGCGCAGGGTGAGCGCGGCGCCGTCCTTGTCGGTCTTGATCTCCAGCCAGGGGGCCTTCTCCTCCAGGTAGGAGTTGCCCGCCGACCACAGCGCGCGCAGCGCGGCCGCGGCCTTGCGGAACTGCAGGGCCTCCATCTGGGTCTCGTACTCGGCCAGCAGCCCGGCGATCTGCTCGCCGAGCTTCACCTCGGCCTCGCCCGCCTCGGCGCCCGCCGGGACCTCCTCACCGAAGCGCTTCTTCGAGAAGGACAGCACCCGGTTGACGAAGTTGCCGAGCGTGTCCGCCAGGTCCTTGTTGACCGTCGCCGTGAAATGCTCCCAGGTGAACGACGAGTCGTCGGACTCCGGGGCGTTGGCGATCAGGAAGTAGCGCCAGTAGTCGGCCGGGAGGATCTCCAGCGCCTGGTCGGTGAAGACGCCGCGCTTCTGCGAGGTGGAGAACTTGCCGCCGTAGTACGTCAGCCAGTTGAACGCCTTGACGACGTCGACCTTCTTCCACGGCTCGCGCACACCGAGCTGGGTGGCCGGGAACATCACCGTGTGGAACGGGACGTTGTCCTTGGCCATGAACTCCGTGTAGCGGACGGTGTCGTCGGCCTCCCACCACCAGGACTTCCAGTCGCGGTTCTCGGGGTCCTGGTCGGCCCACTCCTTGGTGGAGCCCAGGTACTCGATCGGGGCGTCGAACCAGACGTAGAAGACCTTGCCCTCGGCGGCCAGCTCCGGCCAGGTGTCGGCCGGGACCGGCACGCCCCAGTCGAGGTCACGGGTGATCGCGCGGTCGTGCAGGCCCTCGGTCAGCCACTTGCGGGCGATGGAGGAGGACAGCTGCGGCCACTGGTCCTCGTGCGCGGCCACCCACGCCTCGACCTCGTGCTGGAGCTTGGACTGGAGGAGGAAGAGGTGCTTGGTCTCGCGGACCTCCAGCTCGGTGGAGCCGGAGATCGCCGAGCGCGGGTTCAGCAGGTCGGTCGGGTCCAGGACGCGGGTGCAGTTCTCGCACTGGTCGCCACGGGCCTTGTCGTAGCCGCAGTGCGGGCAGGTGCCCTCGACGTAGCGGTCCGGGAGGAACCGGCCGTCGGCCGGCGAGTAGACCTGGCGGATCGCCCGCTCCTCGATGAAGCCGTTCTCGTTCAGCTTCCGCGCGAAGTGCTGGGTGATCTCGACGTTCTCCTGCGAGGAGCTGCGGCCGAAGTGGTCGAAGGCGAGCTCGAAGCCGTCGTAGACGGCCTTCTGCGCGTCGTGGGCCTGGGCGCAGAACTCGGCGACCGGCAGGCCCCGCTCCTTCGCGGCGAGCTCGGCGGGCGTGCCGTGCTCGTCGGTGGCGCAGATGTACAGCACGTCGTGGCCGCGCTGGCGCAGGTAGCGGGAGTACACGTCGGCCGGGAGCATGGACCCCACCATGTTGCCCAGGTGCTTGATCCCGTTGATGTACGGAAGGGCGCTGGTGATGAGGTGTCGAGCCACGGGGCTGCTCCCAGGTCGCAATGTCTTCGAACCTTGAAATCGTAGCCGACATGCAGGCGCCGCCCGCCTCCCGTTTTATCTGCTGGGAGGGGGCGGCGCCGGTGATCTTGCGGGGTGCGGGTCCCGGGTGTCAGGACTTCTCGGCCCCGGGCTGCCAGGCGGCGAGGACGCCGTCGTAGAGCTCGCGGTCGGTGAGCTCGAGCGGGGTCGGGCCGGCGTGGAAGAACGCGGTGTTGCCGGTCTTCAGCTTGCGGGCGTAGTCGAACGCCTTGTTGTCGTGCTCGCCGAACGCCACCAAGGAGAAGAAGACGCCGGGGTGCGAGGCGGCGGCCTCGGTGAACGCCTGGGTGGCGGGGGTCTTGGCGTCGGGGGCGCCGTCCGTCTGGAAGACCACCAGGGCGGGGGCCTTCGGGTCCTGCGAGGCGTCGTGCAGGCGCAGGACCTCGGCGACGGCGGCGTGGTAGCTGGTGCGGCCCATCCGGCCCAGCTCGGCGTGCAGGTCGTCGACCTTGTTCTCGAACTCGGCGAGGGTCAGCTCACCGGTGCCGTCGATCTCGGTGGAGAAGAAGACGACGGGGAGTGCGGTGTTCTCCGCGCTCGCCGGGGAGAGGTGCGCGGCCAGGGCGAGGGCCTGCTCGCCGAGCGCCTGGGCGGAACCGTCCTTGTAGTACGGCCGCATCGACGCAGACCGGTCGAGGACGAGGTACACGCGGGCCTTGGCCTCCGCGAGGCCGCGGGCCTCCAGGGCGGCGGTCGCGGCGGCGTGGGCGGCGGCGAGCGGTGCGGGCACGGCGGTGGCGTCGGCGGCCTTCGCCCTACCGGCCAC
>NZ_JACADT010000275.1:0-6361 GCF_013421635.1 Streptomyces sp. UH6
GAGCGAACACGTGCCACCGGGCGGCGTGGTGCTGCCGCCCACCTTGACCAGCTGCCACTGCTGGTGGCCGGCGCCGGTGTCGGTGGACTGCACGATGGTGGCGCCGTCCCCGGTGGAGGCGTTCTCCGGCCCGATCGCCTTGCCGCTGTTGCGGTTGATCAGACGCACGTACCCGTCGGAGGAGTCGGCGAGACGGAACTGCTGGTTGGCACCGTTGAGATCGGGCCACTGCACGATCTGCCCGCCGTCGGAGGTCGACCAGTTGTAGACGTCCAGGACCTTGCCGGAGTGCTTCGACCTGAGCCGATAGTAACCGCCCCCCGAGTCCACGAACTGCCACTGCTGCTGCGCCTGGTCGTTCCGCGCCCATTGGACGATGCGGGCGCCGTCGCCGGTGGCCAGATTGTACACATCCATCGCCTTGCCGCTGCTGCGGTTGACGAGGACGTACGTGGCGCCGGTGTCGACCGTGGCGGCCGACGCCGGGGTGCTGCCGAGAGTCAGGCACAGCCCGGCGAGCAGGGCGGTGACGGCGATCGCGACCGTCCCTCGCCGCCATCGCCACAACAGGCGCGTGGGTAAGACCTTTGCTGGTGCCATCTCTGCCTCCTGAAGGTTTCGACTCCCGCCCGGAGCGGGCGCCGGAGGGGAAGCCGGTTCGGTGGGGGGAACGCCGGGCCCTGCGCCGTGGCGCCCCACGGCGGGGACCGGGGTGCGGTGGGCGTGGATCCCTGCGTAGGCCCGGCGTGGGCCCCGCGCGGCCCAGCGTGGCCCCTGTACGGCCCCTGCGTCGGTCCGGCGTCCAGCAGCCAGTGTGAGCGCTAACAGTTCGCGGAGCAAGAGACGTGCGTCGACTGCACCGGAAGCGGCTTCGGCGGCGCGGGAGCCAGCAATCGCAAGGGTGGGAAGCTCTTCGCACACGAGGGCCGGCCGGTGTTAGCGCTCACATCCGGCCGGAAATGCCCCGGCAACGGTCGATCATTCACCACCGATCTTGCGCAAGCGTGACGACCGCCGGCGCCGACCCCGGCCCCGCCGGCCAGGCCCTCGACGCGGGAAGGCGCAGGCTGCGCCCACCAGCGGGTCTGCACGCCGATCGAGGGAGGGCTTCGAAATGTTTCGGCTACGTACCCGGCAACCGTTCCTAAGTTTCGAGGAATTTTCGGAACATTAGTCATTGACTGCCGCTCCGCGCCGAGCGCATACTCTCGTGCGATCGCAACCCTCCGTAACGAAAATCACCCCTCACGGTCACCCCCCGTCTGCCTGGCACGTGCACACCCGCATGCCTGGAGCGGGAAGCACGGAAATTGCGCGCCGCGATCAGGTCTCAAGCCGTCACGACCAGCCTGTCGCTTGATCACCCGGATCGACGCGCACGCAGTTCCTGGCACCACCCAGCAGGCCCATGACCTATCGCACGCCCTTGACGCTCCTTGCGTTGATTACGACTGATCAGGAAGTTGCCATGATGACGAGGAAGACACGCACCACGACGGCCCTCGCGGTCGGCCTGGGTATCGCTCTCGCTGCCACCGGCTGCGCCGGCAACGGCGAGGCCGACGACAACGCGGCGGAGGGTGGCAAGGTCACGCTGACCGTGTGGGAGAACGCCTCCCCCGGTCCGGGCGAGGAGTTCTGGAAGACCGCCGTCAAGGAGTACATGGCGGCGAACCCGAAGGTCACCATCAAGCTGCAGACGGTCCAGAACGAGGACTTCGACGGCAAGCTGCAGACCGCCCTCAACTCCAACTCCGCGCCGGACATCTTCCTCCAGCGTGGTGGCGGCAAGATGCGCGCCATGGTCGAGGCCGGCCAGCTCCAGGAGCTGCCCTTCACCGACCAGGACAAGACGAACGCGGGCGCGCAGGTCGCCGGCGCGACGATCGACGGCAAGGTCTACGCCGTCCCGCTGTCCACGCAGCCCGAGGGCATCTACTACAGCAAGGACCTCTTCGAGAAGGCCGGCATCGAGTCGACGCCGACCACGATGGCCGAGCTCGAGGACGCCGTCGCCAAGCTGAAGAAGATCGACGTCGCCCCGATCGCCGTCGGCGCCAAGGACGCGTGGCCGGCCGCACACTGGTACTACAACTTCGCCCTGCGTCACTGTAGCGAGGACGCGATCAACAAGGCCGGGGCCGAGCTCAAGTTCGACGACCCGTGCTGGACCAAGGCCGGCGAGGCCCTGCAGGACTTCCTCAAGATCGAGCCGTTCCAGAAGGGCTACCTGACGACCCCCGCCCAGCAGGGCGCCGGCTCGTCGGCGGGCATGCTCGCCAACCACAAGGCGGGCATGGAGCTCATGGGCAACTGGAACCCGGGCGTGATCGCGGGCCTCACCCCGGACAAGAAGCCGCTGCCGGACCTCGGCTGGTTCCCCTTCCCCGCCGTGGAGGGCGGTCAGGGTGACCCCAGCGCCATCATGGGCGGCAGCGACGGCTACTCGGTCGCGAAGGCCGCGCCGAAGGAGGCCTTCGAGTTCCTCCGCTGGCTCGCCACGAAGGAGGAGCAGGAGAAGTACGCCAAGGGCTTCAGCACCATCCCGGTGAACAAGGAGGCCCAGGGCGTCGTCACCGACTCCTACAACGTCTCGGCGCTGGAGGCCTTCAACAAGGCCGCCTACTCCGTCATGTTCCTCGACACCCAGTACGGCCAGAACGCCGGCAACGCGATGAACACCGCCGTCGTGAACCTGATGGCCGGCAAGGGCACGCCCGAGGACATCGCCAAGAACACCAACGCGGCCGCCGCGAAGGGCTGAGTAAAGAACCATGAGCGACACCCTGGGTACTGAAACGGCCTCCGGCCGTCAGTCGCAGGGCACGCCTGAAGCCGGGGACGCGGCCAAGTCCGCGTCCCCGGCTTCACCGCGAGCGGCTGGACGCCGCCGCAGTGGCCGTGCCCGGATGCGACTCGAGATCGCGATTCTCTCCGGACCGGCGATCATCGTCTTCCTCGCATTTGTGATCTTCCCCGTGGCACTCGCCGCGTACTACGGCTTCTACCGCTGGAAGGGTTACGGAGACCCGACCGACTGGGTGGGGCTCGACAACTACAAGCTGATCCTCACCGATCCGGCGTTCCACGAGGTGCTGACGCACAACCTGCTGATCGTGGTCCTCTCCCTGGTGATCCAGGGACCGCTGGCGATCGGCCTGGCACTGCTGCTCAACCAGAAGATCCGCGGACGCTCGATCATCCGCATCCTGATCTTCGTGCCCTACGTCATCTCCGAGATCATCGTCGGCACCGGCTGGGGTCTGCTGCTGCAGTCCAACGGCGCGCTCAACGACCTCCTGGGCAAGCTCGGACTGGAGTCCTGGCAGCACGACTGGCTGTCCGACCCGGATCTGGCCCTGTGGACGCTGATGGGCATCATCACCTGGAAGTACATCGGCTTCGCGGTGATCCTGATGCTCGCCGGCCTGCAGTCCATACCCGACGAGCTCTTCGAGGCCGCGGAGATCGACGGCGCCTCCTACTGGCAGATCCAGCGCCGCATCACGCTTCCGCTCCTGGGCCCGACGATCCGCATCTGGGGCTTCCTGTCGATCATCGGATCGCTGCAGCTGTTCGACCTCGTCTTCATCATCTGGGGTCCGTACATCGCGGGAACCGCGGGAACGTCGACGATGGCGATCTACATGGTCGCCGAGGGCCGCAACGCGGCCAACTTCGGCTACGGCAGCGCCATCGCGGTCGTGATGTTCGTGATCTCGATGATCGTCGCGCTGTTCTACCAGCGCTTCGTCCTGCGCCGTGACCTGCAGGGCGCCGTCACCGAAGGAGGCGACCGATGAGCGCGACGACCGCCAAGTCCGCGAACCTCACGGGGATCGCACGGCGCAGGCGCCCCGACCGTGGCGGCGACCCGGTCAAGCAGAAGTGGGGCAACCCCTTCACCTACCTCGTCGCGCTGCTCTTCATCGCGGCCTGCATCGCGCCGGTGCTGTTCATCGTGCTCGGCGGGTTCCGCACCAACTCGCAGTTCACCACGGACCCGTCGGGGCTGCCGAGCCCGTGGTCGGTCGGCAACTACACGGACGTCCTCTCGACGCAGACGTTCTGGGGACAGTTCGCCAACTCGATCGCCGTCGGTCTGGCGAGCACGGCGGGCATCGTGGTGCTCGGCCTGATGGTGAGCTTCGTGATCGCGCGCTACGAGTTCAAGTTCAAGGGCGCGATGTACTCGCTGTTCGCGGCGGGCCTGATGTTCCCCCTGGTCATCGCGATCACGCCGCTGTACATCATGATCAAGAACCTGGGCCTGATCGACAATCTGCTCGGCATCATCATCCCGCAGATCGCGTTCGGCCTGCCGACGACCGTCATCATCCTGGTGCCGTTCCTCAAGGCCATCCCCAAGGAGCTCGAGGAGGCCGCGTCGATCGACGGTACGAGCCGGCTCGGGTTCTTCTTCCGGATGGTGATCCCGCTGTCGACGCCCGGCGTGGTCACGGTCAGCATCCTCGGCTTCCTCGGCAGCTGGAACAACTACCTCCTGCCGCTGTACGTGCTGAACTCGCAGGCCAACTACACCCTGCCGCTCGGCGTGCAGGCGCTGTCCGCCTCGCAGTACTCCCAGGACACCGCGAAGATCCTCGCGTTCACCTCGCTGGCCATGCTGCCCGCCCTGATCTTCTTCTCGATCTTCGAGAAGAAGATCGTCGGCGGCCTGACCGGCGCCGTGAAGGGCTGAGCCCGCAGGGATCCGCACCGGACCGCTCCATGCCTGCCCCTGCCGCGTCCCTCGCGGCAGGGGCAGGCCCCGTTCACCGTGGCGGCGCCCCGCACACGCGGCCGCGCCGCCCCAGGAAGGACCACCGCAATGCCCCGCGCCCACATCGAGCTCGACCGCAAGGCCGTCGTCGCCCCCGTCCGGCGCCGTACCTTCGGCTCGTTCGTCGAGCACCTCGGCCGCTGCGTGTACACCGGGATCTACGAGCCGGAGCACCCGACCGCGAACGAGGACGGGTTCCGCATGGACGTCGTCGAACTCGTCCGGGAGCTCGGCAGTACGACGATCCGCTACCCGGGCGGCAACTTCGTCTCCGGCTTCCGCTGGGAGGACTCGGTCGGCCCGCGCGACAAGCGCCCGGTGCGCCGCGACCTCGCCTGGCACTCGCTCGAGTCGAACCAGGTCGGCCTCGACGAGTTCGCCAGGTGGCTCAAGCTCACCGGCTCCGAGCTGATGCTCGCGGTCAACGTCGCCACCCGGGGCATCCTCCCGGCCCTGGACCTGCTCGAGTACGCCAACCACCCGTCCGGCACGGCCCTCTCGGACCTGCGCATCGTCAACGGCACGCCGGAACCGCACAACGTGCGGATGTGGTGTCTCGGCAACGAGATGGACGGCCCCTGGCAGACCGGCTTCATGGCGGCGGACGACTACGGCAAGATCGCCGCCCGGACCGCCGCCGCGATGAAGACGGCCGACAAGGACCTCGAACTGGTCGTCTGCGGCTCCTCCGGGTCGGGTATGCCGACCTTCGGCGACTGGGAGCGCACGGTCCTGGAGCACACCTACGAGCACGTCGACTACATCTCCTGCCACGCGTACTACCAGGAGCTCGACGGCGACCTCGGCTCCTTCCTCGCCTCCGCGGTCGACATGGACTTCTTCATCGACACCGTCGTCGCGACCGCCGACCACGTGGGCGGCAAGAAGCGCTCGAGGAAGAGGATCGACATCTCCTTCGACGAGTGGAACGTCTGGTACCTCAAGGAGCACCAGGAGTCGCAGAAGGACGAGACCGAGTGGCGCCACGCGCCCCGGCAGCTCGAGGACGTCTACACGGTGGCGGACGCCGTGGTCGTCGGCAACCTGCTGATGACGCTGCTCAAGCGCAGCGACCGCGTCACCTCGGCGTCGCTCGCCCAGCTCGTGAACGTGATCGCGCCGATCATGACGGAGCCCGGCGGCCCGGCCTGGCGGCAGACGACCTTCCACCCGTTCTCGATCACCAGCCGGCTCGCCTCCGGCGAGGTGATCCGGCCCGTGATCGATTCGCCGGTGTACGAGACGGCGCGCCACGGCGAGGCGTCCGTCGTCGACGCCGTCGCGACCGTCGACGGGGACCGGGCGGCGGTGTTCCTGGTCAACCGCGACCAGCGGGAGGCGGCCCAGATCACGATCGACGTACGCGGCCTCGGGTCCACCCGGGTCGCCGAGGCGGTCACGCTCGCCGACGCCGACGTGTACGCGAAGAACACGGCAGCCGAGCAGGACCGGGTGACCCCGTCCGCGAACACCACCGCGGCGCTCGCGGACGGCGTCCTCACGATCGAGCTGCCGCCGGTGTCGTGGACGGCGATCGACCTCCGCTGAGCGCAGCCGACCGCTGCCGACCGCCGCCGG
>NZ_JACADT010000276.1:0-6333 GCF_013421635.1 Streptomyces sp. UH6
GCTGCTCCTGCTGGCCGCCGACGGACGGGCCGTGCGCGGACGGCCCCGCGGATCCTGGACCTCCCACCAGTACCGGTGGTCGCCGCTGGAACGGTGGTGTCCGCGAGGACTGGCCGACCTCCCCGACGCCGAGGCGGCGACGGAGCTGGCCCGGCTGTGGCTGCGGTCGTTCGGGCCCGCCCCCGCGGAGGACCTGCAGTGGTGGACGGGCTGGACCCGCACCCGCACCCGGCAGGCCCTGGCCGGCCTGGACCTGGTGGAGGCCGACCTCGACGGCACCCCCGGGCTGCTGCTCGCCGACGACCAGGAGGACGTGCCCGAGCCGGAGCCCTGGGCGGCGCTGCTGCCCGCCCTCGACCCCACCCCCATGGGATGGCGGCGGCGCGAGTGGTTCCTCGGCCCGCACGGCCCGAAACTGTTCGACCGGGCGGGCAACATCGGCCCCTCCGTCTGGTGGAACGGCCGTGTCGTCGGAGGCTGGACCACCGACGACCGCGGCAGGGTCGTCCACCGGTTCCTCGAGGACGTCGGAGCCGGGGCCCGCGCCGCGGTCCGGGCCGAGGCCGACCGGCTCACCGCCCTCCTCGACGGCACCCGCATCACCCCCAGGACGCGGGGGCGCACCTGGCTGGAGGACGAACTCGCGGCGGCGAAGGGGTAGTCGGTCACCGCGGTCCCGCCTTCCGCCCGGCCCCGGACCGGAGAGCCGCCGGCCGCCGGACCCCGGCCCCGCCGACGCCGGGCCGCGTTGTCGGTGGTGCCCTCTAGCGTGGACGCCACCGGGGAACGACGACCGACGGAGGATGGGCGCGATGGAGTTCACGATCGAGCGGAGCACATTGGCGGAAGCCGTGGCCCGGGCGGCGCGGTCCCTGCCCGCGCGCTCCACGGTGCCCGTCCTGGGCGGCCTGCTGCTGGACGCCCGGGCCGGCCGGCTCAGGATCTCCGGCTTCGACCACGAGGCCTTCGCCGAGATCGACACCCCCGCCGACACGGCCGTCGACGGCCGCGTCCTGGTCCTGGGGCGCCGCCTGGCGGACATCTGCAAGGTGCTGCCCGAGGGCAGGGTCGGCTGCGCGCTGGAGGGCTCCCGCTTCACCGTGGACGGCGGCGGCACCCGCTTCGGCCTGTCCACCCTCCCCCTGGAGGAGTATCCGGCGCTCCCCACCCTCCCCGCGGTCCGGGGCCAGGTCGACGCGGCGGAGTTCGCGGCCGCGCTCGGCCAGGTGGTGATCGCCGCGGGGCGGGACGACACCCTGCCCGTGCTCACCGGGGTACAGCTCCGCACGGAGGGGGAGACACTGACCCTCTCCGCCTCCGACCGCTACCGCTACGCCGTACGTTCCCTGCCCTGGAAGCCCGAGCCGGACGCCGCCGTGGAGACCCTGGAGATCGTGCTCCCCGGGCGTCGGCTGACCGATCTGGCGCGTGCCGTGTCCCGCTCCGGAACGCTGCGGGTGGGCCTCGACCCGCACGGCGGCAGCGGCCTGGTCTCCTTCGAGACCGCCGGCATGCGCAGCGCCCTGCGGCTGCTGGACGGGCGGCTGCCCCGCTACGACAAGCTCTTCTCCCTGGACGGCCCCGCCGTGGCCGAGGTGGAGCGCGAGCCGCTGACCGAGGCGGTGCGCCGGGTGGGCGTGGTGGCCGAACCCAACAGCCCGATACGCATGGACTTCTCGGTGGACGGCGCAGTGCTGCTGCAGGCCGGTTACGAGGACGACGTGGCCTCGCAGCGGATGGCGGCCACCCTCGCCGCGAGCGGGGACGTCTCGGTCGCCTTCAACCCCCAGTACCTGCTGGACGCCCTCCAGTCCTTCACCTCGCAGCGGATCCGGTTCGAACTGCTGGGCCCCGGGCAGCGCGCCCTGCTGGGCGGAGTCCCGGGAAGCGGGGAGAGCGACGCCACCGAGGTGACGCACCGTCATCTGCTGATGTCCGTCCGCCAGTTGAGCTGATCGCCTCGGCGCCCCTGCCCGGGGGAGGGCGGCCGGACGGGCGTAGAGTTCGATCTCCCCGACCGGCCGGGAGGATCATCGGACCGGTGGAGGGACACCGAACGACGTCCGGCCGGCCCGGCCGCTGTCCGAGAGGCATCATGCGACCCACCGTCACCCGCACCACCGTCCCCCGATCGGCCGCCGCACTCGTCCTCACGCTCCTGGGGGCCACGGCGTGCGCGGCCCCGTCCGTCGGCGAGGCCGACACCCCCGCCGCCTCCGGCTCCCCGGTGGCGGCCACCCCCGAGGTGCTGAGCACCCTGGCCGACCGGACCGCCGACTTCGAGGGCGGCAACGCCCAGCGCGCCATGGAGCAGCTCGGATCGGACGTGGACGTCCGGCTCACCGACGCCGGTGGGGCGGACCGGCCGGTGGAGAACCCGGTGGAGTGGAAGCTCTGCACGGTCCACCAGCTCAGCGGGACGAACGGCCGTGAGGTGTACCAGTTCGGCGTGGTCCGCACCGACGAGAAGTGCTGAACCGGGCACGCGGGACGGGGGACCGGGCAGCCCGGTGACCGGGGGCGGTCCCGGCCACCGGGCCCGGTCCGTCGGCCGGGCCTCAGTCCGTCAGCCCGGCCGCGACCGTCGCGCCCAGCTCCCAGCACGCCTGGGTCCCCGCCTTGCCCGGGTCGCCGGTGACGGTCACCGGTTCGGCGGCGCGTCTCCACCCCAGCCCGGTGGTGATCGACTCGATGGCGCGCGCGGCGCCCGTCACGTCGTTGTTGCCGTGCAGGTAGTAGCCGAACGGCCGGCCGCGGGTGGCGTCGAGACAGGGGTAGTAGACCTGGTCGAAGAAGTGCTTGAGGGCCCCCGACATGTAGCCGAGGTTGGCCGGGGTGCCGAGCAGATAGCCGTCGGCCTCCAGCACGTCCGAGGCGGTCGCGGCCAGCGCGGCCCGCCGGACGACCTTCACGTCCTCGATCTCCGGGTCGGTCGCCCCGGAGAGGACCGCCTCGAACATCGCCTGGCAGCTCGGCGAGGGTGTGTGATGCACGATCAGCAAGGTAGCCACGGCGCCATTGTCCTCCTCGGCGCCCGGTGCGACGATGCCGCCATGACCGACGCCGACGGCGGCACCGCCCGCCCCCGCCCCGAAGCACTCTTCGACGCCCTGGGGGCCGACTACGAGAAGGCGTTCGCCGGCTCCGAGGCGCACCACGCCTCGCTGAGGTGGCTGCTGGACCGGCTGCGGCCCGGCAGCCGTGTCCTCGACGTGGGCAGCGGCACCGGCAGGCCCACCGCCGAGGTCCTCGCCGGGGCCGGTCACGACGTGCTGGGGGTGGACGTCTCGCCGGTGATGGTCGACCTGGCGTCCCGGCAGGTGCCCAAGGCCCGGTTCCGCCTCGCCGACGCCCGCCGGATGCCGCTGGAGGACGCCTCGTTCGACGCCGTCACGGTGTACTTCTCGCTGCTGCAGATGACCCGCGGCGAGCAGGACGGCCTGGTGCGGCGCCTCACCCGCGCCGTGCGGCCGGGCGGCGCCGCGGTGCTGGCCACGGTGCCGGTGGACGCGGACGACGTCCCGCACGCCTTCATGGGGCACCCGGTCAGGGTGAGCAGCTTCGCGGCGGCCGGGTTCGCGGACCTGGCCCGGCGGGCGGGCCTCACCGTGGTCGAGGAGACGTCCGCCCTCTTCACCCCCGCCCACCCCGACGCCGAGCCGGAGCCGCACCTCTACCTGCACTGCGTGCGGGACTGAGAGCCGTTCGGGACCGGGAGCAGCGGTCGCCGCCGGACTGGGTACACGGGAGTGTGTCCCAGGAGAACGACGACCGCAGCGGGAAAGGACGCACTCCATGAGCCGCACCATGCTGGCGGGCCGGATGAACTTCGCCACCCGGACGTTCGAGGTCAAGGAGGTGCCGCTGCCCGATCCGGGACCGGGGGAGGTGAGGGTGCGGGTCCGCGCCGCGGGTGTCTGCCTCTCCGACGTCCACCTGATCGAGGGCCTGCTCCGCCCGATGCTGCTCCAGGGGGACGAGGTCACGCTCGGGCACGAGGTGGCCGGCGAGGTCGACGTGCCCGGCGAGGGTGTCACCGGTGCCGAACCCGGCACCCGGGTGATCGTCGGCGCGGGCAAGCGCGTCGGCGAGGTCGTGTGGACCATGGGCGTCGACTACGACGGAGGCTGGGCGGAGTACGTCGTCGCGCCCGCCGAGGTACTGCTGCCGATCCCCGACAGCCTGCCGTTCGAGCAGGCCGCCGTCATCCCGGACGCCGTGTCCACCCCCTGGGCCGCCGTCGAGTGGACCGGGCAGGTCAAGGCGGGCGAGGCGGTCGGCGTCTGGGGCATCGGCGGCCTCGGCGCGCACGGCGTGCAGCTGCTGCGCTTCGCCGGAGCGGCGCCGATCGTCGCCGTGGACCCGGTGGAGGCGGCCCGTGAACGGGCCCTGGAGTTCGGCGCGGACCTCGCGCTGGACCCTGCGGACCCGGACTTCGACACCAGGATCGCCGCCGCCACCAGGGGCGCGGGGCTGGACGCGGCCATCGACTTCGCGGGCGTCGCGCCCGTCCGCGACCAGGCGCTGCGGGCCCTGGGGACCGGCGGCCGGCTGGTGCTGGTGGGCATCAGCGGAGGGGCGCTGACGGTCGAGAACGACGGACGGTTCCAGTACGCGCGCAAGCGGATCCTGGGCCACTACGGCTCGGAGCCGCGGCACGTGGCGGACCTGGTGCGCCTGGTCGAACTGGGCCGGCTGGACTTCTCGCGCTCCGTCAGCGGCACCCTGCCGCTCGCCGACGCGGCTCAGGCGGTGGAGACCCTGGAGTCCAAGAAGGGCAACCCCATCCGCCTGGTGCTCATCCCGTAGACCACCAGTGGGCCACCGGGCCCTCCCCCCGGTGCCAGGCGTCGAGCATCGCCGCGAGCGGCGTGAGCACCTCCCGCCCCAGCCAGTCGAGGGTCGCCGCGTCGAACCGGCGGGGGCGGGCCTCCACCCACATGATCAGGTAGAGGTAGGCGCGGTAGAGGGCGATCCGGTTGCGGGCGGACGCGTCGAGGTCCACCGAGCCGCCGGCGGCGCGGTAGCCGTTCAGGAAGGCGTCGTCCACGGTGATGTCGTGGGTGAGGGCCAGTGAGACGAACTCCGCCAGGGGGTCGCCCCAGAAGGCGCGTTCCGCGTCGATCAGCGCGGTGATCCGTGGCCCTGCGGGCCGCGGTTCGGCGAGGATGTTGCCGTCCCACAGGTCCCAGTGCACGAGGCGGGGCACCGTCACCTCGTCGAGCACGGAACTCTCGGCGGCGATCACCGCCCGGATCTCCTCCGCCGGCCGGGGGAGGGGGACCGCGAAGCGCCCGGCGTCGTCCAGCACCGCGTCCACCATCTCCAGGAACGCCTCCCGCCAGCTCGGGCGCAACGGGCCGAACGGGAGCGCCG
Source organism: Streptomyces sp. UH6 (assembly GCF_013421635.1). Classification (NCBI taxonomy): domain Bacteria; kingdom Bacillati; phylum Actinomycetota; class Actinomycetes; order Kitasatosporales; family Streptomycetaceae; genus Streptomyces; species Streptomyces sp. UH6. The sequence continues at coordinate 5,377 of NZ_JACADT010000276.1, forward strand.
GGTACCCGAATCCCTCCGTGCCGGTCACGGCGTGCAGCTGGGCCATGTGCCCCCCGAGCTCCGCCCGGACCCGCGCCCACGCCCCGGCGTCCAGCTCCCGCGCGAGCCTGTCCCAGGGCACTCCGGGGCACTCGGACGTCACCAGGTGATCCCCGGGTCCATCCTCGTCCCGCGCGCTCACGGCCAGCACCGTCGCGACCGGGACAGAGGTCCTCTCGCGGGCCGTCCGCAGGTACCAGGCCTCCGTGCCGAGAATGCCGCGTTCGTAGCGCAGCACCGGATCACCCGGGCCGGGCGCGAGCTTCACCACCAGGCCGTCCCCGTCCACCGTCCGCACGCCGAACACGGCGCTGAAGGTGCCGCCGTCCAGCTTCCGGCAGCCGGCCACCCGGTCCCGGCCGACCCCGGCGTCCTCCAGGGCCGCCACCAGGCGCGCACGGCGCCGCTCGTCCTCGACGGGCTCCGACATGTTCGATCCCCCTTGGGCTCGCCACCCCGCGCCGATGGCCCCGCCATCCTGACAGCCCGGGCCGGGGCAGGGGAAGAAGCGTTCCGTCCCCGCCTCCGTCGAGCGCACCCGACGGTGCCCTCAGCACTGACCGGAGCCCGTCAAGGGTAGGGATCACCCCGCCGCAGGCCGGCCGCGCCCGAGCCCGCCGTGTCGAAGGGACACCCATGACCGCGCCCACCGCCCTCGTGATCCAGAACTTCCCCGGGGGAGGCCCCCGCCGCTGGGGGGACTGGCTCGACGAGGCGGGCCTCGGCTGTGAGGTGATCGAGGCCCACACCGGCGCGGCGGTCCCGGACACCCGGGCCGCCCGCGGCCACGCCGCCCTGGTGGTCCTCGGCGGCCCCTTCATGCCGGACGACGACGTCCGCGCACCCTGGCTTCCCGCCGTCCGCGCGCTGACCCGGCAGGCGCTGGAGGACGGACGGCCCTACTTCGGGGTCTGCCTG
>NZ_JACADT010000277.1:0-6313 GCF_013421635.1 Streptomyces sp. UH6
CTCACCGAGCGCACCGAGGAGATCGCGCGGCTGATCTCCGCCGAGAACGGCAAGCCGGTCAAGTGGGCCCGCGGCGAGGTCGGCCGGGCGATCTCCGTCTTCCGGCTCGCCGCCGAGGAGGCCCGGCGCTGGAACGCGGGCGAGGCGCAGCGGCTCGACACCGACCAGGGCGGCACCGGGCGTCTCGCCCTCACCCGCCGTGTCCCGCGCGGCACCGTGCTGGGCATCGCGCCGTTCAACTTCCCGCTCAACCTGAGCGCCCACAAGGTGGCCCCGGCCATCGCCGTCGGCGCGCCGATCATCCTCAAGCCCGCGCCGGCCACCCCGATCTCCTCCCTGGTCCTCGGCGAGATCCTCGCCGAGACCGACCTGCCGGCCGGCTCCTGGTCCGTGCTGACCGTGCCCAACGACCGGATGCCGGCGCTGGTCCAGGACGAGCGCCTGCCGGTCATCTCCTTCACCGGCTCCGGCCCCGTCGGCTGGTCCATCCGCGACAGCGTGCCCCGCAAGCACTGCACGCTGGAGCTCGGCGGCAACGCCGCCGCCGTGGTCCTCCCGGACTGGGCGGGCGACGAGGACCTCGAGTGGGCCGCCACCCGCATCGCCACCTTCTCCAACTACCAGGGCGGCCAGTCCTGCATCTCGGTGCAGCGGGTGATCGCCGACGCGGCCGTGTACGACCGCCTGGTCCCCCTGATCGTCGAGAAGGTCGAGGCCCAGGTCACCGGCGACCCGGCCGACGACGCCACCGACGTGGGCCCGCTGGTCAGCGAGGACGCGGCGAGGCGCGTGGAGGCCTGGGTCGACGAGGCCGTGAAGGCCGGCGCCGAACTGCTCACCGGCGGCACCCGCGACGGGGCCACCTACGCGCCGACCGTCCTGGCCGGCGTGCCCGAGGGCGTCACGCTCTCCTGCGAGGAGGTCTTCGGCCCGGTGCTGACCGTGCAGCGGACCGAGGGCGAGGAGGCGGCCTTCGCCGCCGTCAACGACTCGCCCTACGGCCTCCAGGCCGGCGTCTTCACGCACGACCTGCAGACGGCGTTCCGCGCCCACCGCGCGCTCGAGGTCGGCGGCGTGATCATCGGCGACGTGCCGTCCTACCGCGCCGACCAGATGCCGTACGGCGGCGCCAAGCAGTCCGGCGTCGGCCGCGAGGGCGTCCGGTACGCGATGGACGACTACACCTACGAGCGCGTCATGGTCCTGACCGGACTGGCGCTCTAGCGGCCCGGCCGCTCGCGGAGCCCGCCCCGCATCACACGAGGGCGGGCTCCGGCGCGTGGTGCCGGGGGCCACAATGGGGGAATGACTGACAGCCCAGCTCCGCTCGCCGACCCTCATCTCGTCTTCGACCCGTCCGACGGGGCGCGGGACCTGGTGATCCTCGGGTCCACCGGGTCGATCGGCACCCAGGCCATCGACCTCGTGCTCCGCAACCCGGACCGCTTCCGGGTGACCGCGCTGTCCGCCGCCGGCGGGCGGGTGGACCTGCTCGCCGAGCAGGCGCACCGGCTGCGGGTGCGGACCGTGGCGGTGGCGCGGGCGGACAAGGCCGCGGAGCTGCGCGAGGCGCTGGCCGCGCGGTACGGCGCCGAGCCGCTGCCGGAGATCCTGGCGGGCCCCGACGCCGCCACCGAGGTCGCGGCGTCCGCGTGCCACACGGTGCTCAACGGCATCACCGGCTCGATCGGCCTGGCCCCCACACTGGCCGCCCTGGAGGCGGGGCGGACGCTGGCCCTGGCCAACAAGGAGTCCCTGATCGTGGGCGGCCCGCTGGTCAAGGCGGTCGCCAAGCCGGGGCAGATCATCCCCGTCGACTCCGAGCACGCCGCGCTCTTCCAGGCGCTGGCCGCGGGCACCCGCGCCGACGTCCGCAAGCTGGTGGTGACCGCCTCCGGCGGCCCGTTCCGCGGGCGGACCAAGGCGGAGCTGGCGCACGTCACCGTCGAGGACGCGCTGGCGCACCCCACCTGGGCGATGGGCCCGGTGATCACCGTCAACTCCGCGACCCTGGTCAACAAGGGCCTGGAGGTGATCGAGGCGCACCTGCTCTACGACATCCCCTTCGACCGCATCGAGGTCGTGGTCCACCCGCAGTCGTACGTGCACTCCATGGTCGAGTTCACCGACGGGTCCACGCTGGCCCAGGCCACCCCGCCGGACATGCGGGGGCCGATCGCCATCGGCGTCGGCTGGCCCGAGCGGATCCCGGACGCGGCCCCCGCCTTCGACTGGTCGAAGGCGTCCACCTGGGAGTTCTTCCCGCTCGACAACGAGGCCTTCCCGGCCGTGAACCTCGCCCGGCACGTCGGCGAGCTCGCGGGGACGGCCCCGGCCGTGTTCAATGCCGCCAACGAGGAATGCGTCGAGGCGTTCCTGGCCGGCCGGCTGCCGTTCACCGCCATCATGGACACCGTCGTCCGGGTGGTGGAGGAGCACGGCACGCCGAGGACGGGAACTTCCCTGACCCTGCCCGACGTCCTCGAGGCGGAGACCTGGGCGCGGGCCCGGGCGAGGGAACTGACGAGCGCGGAGGCGCGAGGGTGACGACCATCTTGTTGACCGTGCTCGGCATGGTCATCTTCTTCGTGGGACTGCTGGTCTCGATCGCGTGGCACGAGCTGGGCCACCTGTCGACCGCGAAGCTGTTCGGCGTGCGCGTCCCGCAGTACATGGTCGGCTTCGGGCCGACGATCTGGTCGCGGAAGAGGGGCGAGACCGAGTACGGGATCAAGGCGATCCCGCTCGGCGGCTACATCCGCATGATCGGCATGTTCCCGCCCGGCAAGGACGGCCGCGTCGAGGCGCGGTCCACCTCGCCCTGGCGGGGCATGATCGAGGACGCCCGCTCGGCGGCCTACGAGGAGATCCGCCCCGGCGACGAGACCCGGATGTTCTACACGCGCACGCCGTGGAAGCGCGTGATCGTGATGTTCGCCGGGCCCTTCATGAACCTGATCCTGGCCATCGCGCTGTTCTTCGTCTACCTCATGGGCTTCGGCATCCGTGAGGAGACCAACGTGGTCAGCTCCGTGCAGAAGTGCGTGATCGCCGCCAGCGAGCAGCGCGACGACTGCAAGGCCGGCGACCCCGCCGCGCCCGCGGCCGCCGCCGGACTGCGGGCCGGCGACCGGATCCTCTCCGTGGGCGGCGTGAACACCACGGAGTGGAACGACCTCTCCGACGCCATCCGCGTCCGCGCCGGTGAGCAGGACGTCCCGATCGTCGTCGACCGCAAGGGCGAGCGGCTCACCCTGCAGGCCGACATCACCACCAACAAGGTGATCAAGAAGGACGACCGCGGCATGCCGGTCCGCGGCGAGTACGTCGACGCCGGCTTCCTCGGCTTCGCCCCCGCGAGCGGCGTCTTCCGGCAGGACTTCGGCGAGTCGATCGTCTGGATGGGCGACCGCGTGGAGGACGCCTTCGACGGGCTGATCGCGCTGCCCTCCAAGATCCCCGCCCTGTGGGACGCCGCCTTCGGCGACGGACCGCGCGAGGACGACTCCCCGATGGGCGTGATCGGCGCGGCCCGGGTGGGCGGCGAGATCGTCACCCTCGACATCCCGGCCAGCCAGCAGGTCGCGGGCTTCGTCTTCGTGGTGGCCGGCTTCAACCTGTCGCTGTTCCTCTTCAACATGCTGCCGCTGCTCCCGCTGGACGGCGGGCACATCGCGGGAGCGCTCTGGGAGTCCGTACGGCGGAACGTCGCACGGGTCTTCCGGCGGCCGGACCCCGGCCCGTTCGACGTGGCCAAGCTCATGCCGGCCGCGTACGTGGTGGCCGCGGTGTTCGTCTGCTTCACGGTGCTGGTGGGCATCGCGGACGTGGTGAACCCGGTCCGCATCTCCTGACCGTCCCACCGGCCCGGCCGCCCGGTTTTCTCGGATCCGTCCTCCATCGTGTGGATTTGATCGGAGCGGGCGTGCCGGGCCGCCGGGCGGTGCCGTAATCTCGGATCCCGGAGCCCACCGGGGTTTCGAGCTTGTTGATACGCCTCGATCTTGACCACACCATGGGGTTGCACAGCAGATGACTGCGATTTCACTCGGCATGCCGTCCGTTCCGACCAAGGTCGCCGAACGCCGGAAGAGCCGGCAGATCCAGGTCGGAACGGTGGCGGTGGGCGGTGACGCTCCGGTCTCGGTGCAGTCCATGACGACCACCCGGACCTCCGACATCGGCGCCACCCTCCAGCAGATCGCCGAGCTGACGGCCTCCGGCTGCCAGATCGTGCGGGTGGCCTGCCCCACGCAGGACGACGCCGACGCGCTGTCGGTGATCGCGCGCAAGTCGCAGATCCCCGTCATCGCCGACATCCATTTCCAGCCGAAGTACGTCTTCGCCGCCATCGAGGCGGGCTGCGCCGCGGTGCGTGTGAACCCCGGCAACATCAAGCAGTTCGACGACAAGGTGAAGGAGATCGCCCAGGTCGCCAAGGAGCACGGCACGCCGATCCGCATCGGCGTCAACGCCGGCTCCCTCGACCGCCGCCTGCTCCAGAAGTACGGCAAGGCGACGCCCGAGGCCCTGGTCGAGTCCGCCCTCTGGGAGGCGTCCCTCTTCGAGGAGCACGACTTCCGCGACATCAAGATCTCGGTCAAGCACAACGACCCGGTCGTGATGATCGAGGCCTACCGCCAGCTCGCCGAGCAGTGCGACTACCCGCTGCACCTCGGTGTCACCGAGGCCGGCCCGGCCTTCCAGGGCACCATCAAGTCCGCGGTCGCCTTCGGCGCGCTCCTCTCGCAGGGCATCGGCGACACCATCCGCGTCTCGCTCTCCGCGCCCCCGGTCGAGGAGATCAAGGTCGGCATCAAGATCCTCGAGTCGCTCAACCTCCGCCAGCGGACCCTGGAGATCGTCTCCTGCCCGTCCTGCGGCCGCGCCCAGGTGGACGTCTACAAGCTGGCCGAGGAGGTCACCGCCGGCCTGACCGGCATGGAGGTCCCGCTCCGGGTCGCCGTCATGGGCTGTGTGGTGAACGGTCCGGGCGAGGCCCGCGAGGCCGACCTCGGCGTCGCCTCCGGCAACGGCAAGGGCCAGATCTTCGTCAAGGGCGAGGTCATCAAGACCGTGCCCGAGTCCAAGATCGTGGAGACCCTGATCGAGGAGGCCATGAAGCTGGCCGCGCAGATGGAGGCCGACGGCGTCATCTCCGGCGAGCCCTCCGTCTCGGTCGCCGGCTGACCGGATTCCCCCGCCCCGCCACGGGGCACCAGGGAGGGATCCGAGCCCCTGTGGGGACCCGGCGGCAGGTCCGCCGGGAGGCCGATACAGTGGCGGAAACCGGCAGATCATATGGCGAGGCCCTCCCCGTGTTGACCCAGACGACCACCAGGGTTCTGGAACCCGACGACCTGCACGCGGCGCTCGCGGTCCTCGACCGCGAGCCGGTCGCGAACGCCTTCGTGGCCGCGCGCGTCCGGGTCGCCGGGCTGGACCCGTGGCGGCTGGGCGGCGAGATGTGGGGCTGGTACGAGGACGGCGTCCTCACCTCGCTCTGCTACGCGGGCGCCAACCTGGTCCCCATCTGCGCCACCCCCCGCGCCGTGCGGGCCTTCGCGGACCGCGCGCGCCGGGCCGGGCGGCGCTGCTCCTCCATCGTGGGCCCCGCCGAGTCGACCGCCGCGCTCTGGCGGCTCCTGGAACCGCACTGGGGACCCGCCCGCGAGGTGCGCGCCCGCCAGCCGCTGATGGTCACCGACCGGATGCCGGACGACGTGGCGCCCGACCCGCGGGTGCGGCGCATCCGCAAGGACGAGATGGAGACCATCCTCCCGGCCTGCGTCGCCATGTTCACCGAGGAGGTCGGCGTCTCCCCGCTGGCCGGTGACGGCGGGCTCCTCTACCAGGCCCGGGTCGCCGAACTCGTCGCCACCGGGCGCTCCTTCGCCCACGTCGACGACGAGGGCAAGGTCGTCTTCAAGGCCGAGATCGGCGCCGCCACGCCGCAGGCCTGCCAGATCCAGGGCGTCTGGGTGGCTCCCGAGTACCGGGGGAAGGGCCACGCGGCGCCCGGCATGGCCGCGGTCCTGCGGTACGCGCTGAGCGACGTGGCGCCGGTGGCCAGCCTCTACGTCAACGACTTCAACGCCGCGGCGCGCGCCACCTACCGGCGCGTCGGCTTCCGTGAGACCGGCATGTTCATGAGCGTCCTCTTCTGACCCGGTCCGCCGCCCTTGTCGGCATGGGGCCGCCGCTGGCGGGGGCCGTCTTCGGGTGGGTGCCGATGGCTGGGTGCCGATGGTCGGGTGCCGCGTGTCCTCGGCCCGGGGCCGCCTCCGGCGGGTGCCGGCGCCCTGCGCTCGGC
>NZ_JACADT010000278.1:0-6303 GCF_013421635.1 Streptomyces sp. UH6
CCGCTTCTACGACCAGCGCGTCACCTGGCACCCCTGCGACTCCGAGGCCGCCCCGCGCGGCCTCCAGTGCGGTGTCGTGACCGTCCCCCTGGACTACGCGCACCCGAAGCGCGGCTCCCTCAGGCTGGCGCTGGCCCGCCTGAGGTCCACCGGAGACCGGCCCCGCGGCTCGCTCGTCCTCAACTTCGGCGGCCCCGGCGGTGAGGGCGTCGGCCGGCTGGCCATGGCCGGCAAGGACTTCATGCCCCTCGCCGAAGGCTACGACGTGGTCACCTTCGACCCTCGCGGGGTCGGCCTGTCCGCCCCCGTGACCTGCGGCGAGGCGGCGTACTCCGGCTCCCCCGGGCAGGGCCGGGACGACGGGCCGGACGATCCGGACGACGGCCGGCGGGAGAGCGCCTCCCCGGACCGTGTGGCCGACGGCGATCCGCAGCCCTACCTGCGCAGACTGCGGGAGATCGCCGAGGCCTGCGCCGCCGCCTCCGGCCCGGTGCTGGAGCACATGGGCACCGTGGACGCGGCACGCGACATGGACGTCATCCGTCACGCCCTCGGCGACCGCCGGCTGAACTACCTCGGGTTCTCCTACGGCACCCGCCTCGGCGCCGTCTACGCCGCCCGGTTCCCGCACCGGGTCGGCCGGTTCGTCCTGGACGGCGTGGACACCCTCACCGCGTCCCCCGTCGAACAGGCCCGGGCCGGCGCCGCCGGCCAGCAGGCGGCGCTGGAGCGCTTCCTGGCCTGGTGCGTCCGGGACATCGGCTGCCCCTTCGGCCGCGACGCCCGCACCGCGCCACGGCAGGTGGAGCGCCTGGTCGACATGCTGGACGCCCACCCGGCACCCACCGGGGCCGACCGCGGTTTCACCGGCCAGGACCTGGTGGCCGCCCTCGGCCAGGCGCTGTACAGCCGGGCGCTGTGGCCGCAGATGGAGCGGGCGGTGGCCGATCTGGTGGAGTACGGCGACCCGCGCGGCCTGCAGGGATTCACCCCGGGCGCCTTCTCCCCGCCGGTGTTCCGCCGGGACGGGCCGCGCCGGTCCCGGCAGCCCGTCCCGCTGGACAACGCCCCGGCCGCGCTGCTCGCCGTCAACTGCGCCGACTCGCCCGAACGGCCCTCCGCGCGACGCATCGCGGCGGAACTGGGGGCGATGCGGGCCTCCTACGAGAAGGCGTCCCCCGTCTTCGGCCGGTACCGGCTGGCCGAGGCGCTGATGTGCTACGGGCGGCCCCGGGGAACCGACTTCGTGCGCGAGGAGGTCCATGACCTCAGGTCGCCCAGGATGCTGCTGGTCGGCACCCGGGGCGATCCCGCCACTCCGTACCGCTGGACGGTGGAGACGGCCCGGCGGCTGGGCTCCTCGGCGGTGGTCCTGGACAACAAGGGCGAGGGGCACACGGGCTACGGATCGTCACGCTGCGTGCAACGGACCGTTGAGGCGTTCCTGCTTCTGGGCGAACTGAAGGGCGGTTCCTGCCCCGCCGAGGAGCCCGGTCCCGGCGCGTGACACCCCGCCGTCAGGACATGGGCTAGCCGCCAACTTCCCTGCGTGCAAGTGACGTTGGTCCCGGATCTCCGGGGCCGCAGGTCCCGAAAGACACTGGCATATGCCAGAAGCACCACCGGATCGAGTGTTGCCGAATCCCTTACAGGCGGTGGCGAGCTGTGCGAGAGTCGTATCCGGTTCACCGACCGGCCCCGGCCGTACCGTCTCCTCGACACCGGAGTTCGTCATGCCGTCCCATCTGTCCGCGGATCGCCCCGCCGGCCGCTCGCCCTCCGGCGACAGCCCGGTCGAGGCCCTCATCGCGCGGACGCGGCAGCTCAGGACGGACATGGACGCGGTCCGCCGCGACACGGAGAGCAACGGGTCGGACCCCGAGGACCGGTGGCAGCGCGCCCTGTACGACCTCGCGCTGCACCACCTGGAGGACCTCGACGAACACCTGGCGCAGCTCCGCGAAGGCCCTCCTCCCGCGGCCGGTTCCCCCGAGGCGCTGCCCGCCTCGCCGGCCTCGCCCGACGCCGGACCGGCTCCGGCCCCCGGCCGGATCGGCAGCGCGGAGTGGGAACTGCTGACCGACGAGGTCCGCTGGTCCGCCGAGTTCTACGAGATCCTCGGCATGGATCCCACCGCCCACGCCCTCACCCTCGACGAGCTGCCCTCCCTGGTGCTCGACGAGGACCGGCCCCGGCTCACCGTCATGGTGACGGACTGCCTGGTCGACGGCCGGCCGATCGACGGCGAGTTCCGGATCACGCGTCCGGACGACGGCACGGTGCGGACCGTGCACATGAAGGGCGAGCCCGTGCTCGACGCCGACGGCAACACCGCCTCCATGTGGGCGGTGCTGCGTGACGTCAGCGAACTGCGCCGTCACCGGCGGGAGGTGAGCGAGACCCGTGACTCGCTCCGCCGCGGCCGGCCGGCCCGGTCCGGGCAGGGGCTCGTGGTCGAGCCGCAGGAAGCCGTGCTCCCCCCGTGGCACGGCTTCCTGCGGCTCCCGCGACAGGGCGGGCCCGGGTCACTGGAGCTGGCGGCGCACCGGTTGCCGTCCTCCGCGCCCGGTGGGCCCGCGGGCGGCGACTGGTACGACGCCTGCGAACTCCCCGACGGGGAGACGCTGATCGCGTTCGGCACCCTGACCGGTGAACCGGCCGCGGTGGCCTCGGGCACGTCGATGCTGATCGGGGCCCTGCGCGGTATGGCGATGGCCGGTGCCCCGCCGGGGCGGACGACGGTCTGGCTGGACGATCTGCTGCGCGGCAGCGCCCTGCAGGTCTCCGGCCCGGCCCTGTGCTGCCGGTACCGGACCGGGACCATGACGTTGCGCTGGTCCGGCCGCCCCGCCCCGGTGCTGTTCCGGGACGGGGCGGTCCTGACGCTCCGCTCCCCCGGCGGACAGGCCGAGGCGGAGCAGCGGCTGGAGGCCGGCGACCTTCTGGTCCTCCGCACCGCGGGGCTGGTCACCGGCGTGGAGGCCGAGCACCGGCTGACCGCTCTGGCCGGAAGCCTCCGGGACGAATCCTCCGCACAGGCCGCGGCACAGGTGCTGGCGGACGCGTTCGGCGGCGACCGGAGCCGCGGCACCGGCTGCTTCCTCGTCGCCCGCGTGCACGACCGACACGGCTGAGCCGTCCGGTCCCGCCGTCGCCCCCGAGGGGGCGCCCTTCGGCCGTCAGGCCGGGCACGCGTCACCACGAGGTCGGGGCGACCACCCGCCACCGCCACGCACAGGGATGCGATCCGCCGCGGCAGCGGAGCCTCACCCCTTTCACACCGCCGCACCGCTCCCCGGCCGCTTGGGCCTGGGCAGGGCGAGCTGGATCTCCTCGCGCAGTTCCTCGACCTTCGGGTAACTCGCGTACTGGCCGGTCAGGCGGTACATCTGCCGGAGCCGGTCCCAGGTGCGGTGCGAGGAGTTGCTGCCCATCGACACCAGCGCCAGGCGGGCGTAGCGGTCGGCCTGCTCGGGGTCGTCGGCGATGAAGCAGGCCGACGCCATGGAGAGCCAGTCGAAGATCTTGGACCGCTCCCGGCCGTTCTCCCGGAGGTCGAGTGCCTGTTTGGCATGGTTCTGCGCCAGGGCCGCCGCGGACGGATCGTGCTCGGCGAGGGTGCGGTAGGCCAGCGCCTCCATGCCGTGCAGGTCGGCCTCGTCGAACAACTGCATCCAGCTGGGCGGGGAGACGTCCCCCTTGTCGGAGACGAAGAGATCCTCCGCCTGCCCCAGCGTGCGGCGCATGGCCTGGCTCTTGCCCATGGCCGCCTGAGCCCATGCCTCGATGGTGTGGAGCATCGCCCTGGTCCGCGGCAGCACCTCCTCCCCGGCACCGGACTTGGCGAGCTTCATCAGGTCCAGGGCGTCGTCGGGACGGCCCAGGTGGACCATCTGCCGCGCGGCCCGGGAGAGCGCCTCGCCGGCCCGGGGCCGGTCCCCGCCCTCCCGCGCGGCGTGTGCCGCGATGACGAAGTACTTCTGGGCCGTGGGCTCCAGCCCCACGTCGTGCGACATCCACCCGGCCAGCACGGCCAGGTTGGCGGCGACGCCCCACAGACGCCGCTGGAGGTGGTCGGGGTGCCGGTAGGCGAGCATGCCGCCCACCTCGTTCAACTGGCCCACCACCGCCTTGCGTTGGAGTCCTCCGCCCCGGGAGGCGTCCCAGGCCCGGAACACCTCGACGGAGCGCTCCAGCTCCTCGACCTCCTCGGAGCCCACCGGGGCCGCCTCGTATCGGTCGAACCCTGCCGGGTCCGCGTGCGGGAGTTCGTCGGTACGCGTGGCGCCGGCCGCGAGGGCCGGGTCCGCGTTCAGCCACTGGTGCATGGCGCTGTGCAGCGCCGATCCTGCGGTGAGCGCGACGCCCGCGCCCACCAAGCCGCGTCGGTTGAGCATGAGGTCCATTCCCGTGAATTCGGTGAGGACCGCAGCCGTCCGCTCGGGCGCCCACGGCAGTCCGTCGGGGTTCTCCTCGCCGCGCTGCCGTTTCCCCGTTCGCCCTTGCCGGACCAGTCCGAGATCCTCGATGGTCACGACACGGCCGAGACGCTCGGTGAACAGCTCCGCCAGCACCCTGGGCACCGGATCGCGCGGGATCTCCCCCATGTCGATCCAACGCCGCACCCGGGAGGTGTCGGTCGCCAGCTGCGGATGGCCCATGGCCGCCGCCTGCCGGTTGACCAGCCTCGCGAGTTCGCCCTTGGTCCAGCCGGCCAGGCCGAACAGGTCCGCAAGGCGGGTGTTGGGTTGTCCGCTCACGTCAAGCCCCCAGGTTCTCGGCTGACTTGACACTAACGCGGGCCAAAGTGCCAAGCGACTATTCGCCAGGGTTCGCCAGGGGTCGCCAGTTGTCAGCCACGCCCCCGCGTGATGTGGAGTAGAAGTGCGCCATCCCGCCCCGGTCACGGGGGCTCTCCCCAGGGTGCCCTCCGGGGCCGGGGCGGATGGCGCGGTAACTCTTCCGGCACACGAAGGGATCCGTCTCCCATGTACGCAGTGTCGTCCTCCGTGTCCGCCCCGCTCCGGCCGCAGACCCGCCCGGGCGTCGGTCCCTTCCTCGATCCGACCCGCCCCGCGGTGCAGCCACCGGGCCCGAGGCTGCGGCGGATGCCCCCTCAAGGGGCCGGGACGCTCAGCGGACGGCTCGACCTGTCCGGTCCGCAGGGAGCGCAGCTGCGGACCGCCATCGCCTCCGTCCACCGGATCTGCCCCGAGTTCGCGCCCGTGCAGGTCCTGCGGCGCACCGGCCGGTCCGTGCTGCTGGTGGGGGCGATGGGACGGAGCAACGCCGTCGCCAAGGTTTTACTGGACGACTCGCCGGCCTGGGCCGAGCGCATCCGGCACGAAATAGCTGCTTACCGGTCCTTCGTCCGGCACCGGCCCCCCGTCAGGGTGCCGCGGCTGATCGCGGCGGATCCGGACAACTGCACGCTGGTCATCGAGCGCGTGCCGGGGCGGGCCGCGGCGCTCCACCGGCACCCCGTGGAGGCTCCGCCGCGGGCCGACATCCGGGCGGCGCTGGGCGCGATCTGCCGGCTCAACGCCTGGCGGCCTCCGGCGGGCACCTTCTCCGCACCGCTGGACTACGCGGCGCGGATCAACCGCTACCACGCGCTGGGGCTGCTCACCGACAGGGACCTGGGGGACCTGCAGAAGCTGCTGCACGGCATCGCGCACTCGTCGGGCAGGCAGGGGATGGGGCAGTTCTGTCACGGTGACGCGCTGCTCTCCAACATCCTCGTCACACCGACCGGTCCGGTGCTGGTGGACTGGGAACACGCGGGCTGGTACCTGCCGGGGTACGACCTGGCGACGCTCTGGTCGGTGCTGGGAGACGCACCGGACGTGCGGCGGCAGATCAGTCAGCTCGCCCAGTCCCAGGGGCCGGCCGCGCGGGACGCCTTCCTGGTCAACCTGATGCTGATCCTGACCCGGGAGATCCGCACCTACGAGACGGCGGTGCAGCGCACGATGCAGGACGTCGCGCCGGCACCGGTGGCCGCGCCGGCCGGGGCGATCCCGACGGGAGAGGAGCAGCGGCTGCTGCTGCGGCGGTTGCACGACGACGCGCAGATGGCGCGCCGGGCGGTGCGGGCGGCGGTCGGCACGCGCTGACCGTTCCTCGCCCGATCGTCCCCTCACCCTCTCACCCCGCCACCCCCTCGCCTCAGGGCCCGGTCCTCCCGGGCCCTGAGGCGTTTCCGGACGGCCCAACTTACTTGCATGCACGCGTCATTGACGGGGCGGCGGGATACCGATATCCCTGACGCACGCCCCATCTGCCCCACGCGCGCCCAGCCGT
>NZ_JACADT010000279.1:0-6294 GCF_013421635.1 Streptomyces sp. UH6
ACAGGCACAAGCCCCGGCCCCGGCCCCGGCCCCGGCTCCGCTCTCGACGCGCTCGTCAGCACTCGGTCAGCCCCGCCACCGCCTCGTGCATGGCGATCTCCAGCAGCACGGGATCCGTCAGCAGCCCCGTCCCGTCGGGCGGGACCAGCCACCGCATCCTCCCCCCGCGCGCCCGGCCGGGACGCGGGACGACCACCCACGCGCCGCGCCCCACCGCCCGCACCCCCGTGCCGAGCCACCGCCCGGCGGTCCCGGGCGGGACGAGGAACCCCACCCGTCCCTCGTCGAACCCGGCCAGCACCGGGCCCGGCCGGTCGAGGCACCGCAGCAGCACCGCCAGAGTGGCGTGCCCCAGTCCGCCCGGCAGTATCAGCACGTCCCAGCTCTTCCCGGCGGGCAGCAGGACCACGCCGTCGGCGCGCTGTTCCCATTCCCGGCGGCAGGCCACCGGGTCGGGGGCGACCGACGCCAGCCACTCGACCGCCCGCCTGACCGCAGCCGTCCCGTTCATCCGCGGAACCTCCTCGCTCCCGGTGTGCCGCCGACCGGCCGGGCGGCACTGTCCCGAGGGAGAGAGGAGGTTCCGCGCCGGTCATTACGCGACTCCCGCGCACTCACCCGTTCGAGTGAGGGTGAGCGCGCGGAAGACCAGCGGCCGGCGGGCGGTTCCGCGGGGCGCCGCGATCAGCTGTCGAACCCGAGCCCCACCCGGTCCAGCGCCCGCAGCCAGACGTTGCGTCTGCCGCCGTTGACGTCGGCCCGGGCCAGCGACCACCGGGTGAGCGCGATCCCGGTCCAGGCGAACGGCTCGGGCGGGAACGGCAGCGGCTTGGACCGCACCATCTCCAGCGACGTCCGCTCGGTGACCTCCCCGTCCAGCAGGTCCAGCACCACCTGCGCGCCGAACCGGGTGGCGCCCACGCCCAGCCCCGTGTAACCGACGGAGTAACCGACCCTCCCCCGGTGCGCCGTGCCGAAGAACGGCGCGAACCGCGAGCAGGTGTCGATGGCGCCGCCCCAGGCGTGGGTGAACCGCATCCCTTCCAGCTGCGGGAAGCAGGTGAAGAACTGCTCCGCCAGGGCGGCGAAGGTCTCGGGGCGATTGTCGTACTCGGCGCGCACCCGCCCGCCGTAGCGGTAGACGGCGTCGTAGCCGCCCCACAGGATCCGGTTGTCGGCGGTGAGCCGGAAGTAGTGGAACTGGTTGGCGAGGTCGGCCAGTCCCTGGCGGCCCCGCCACCCGAGCGCGGCCGAGCGCTCCTCGCTCAGGGGCTCGGTGAGCAGGGCGTAGTCGTAGACCGGCACGGTGTACGGCCGTACCCGGCGCAGCAGGCTGGGGAAGACGTTGGTGGCCAGGGCCACCTTCCCGGCCCGCACCGAGCCGTAGGGCGTGGTCACGGTGACGCCGCCGCCCTGCTGCCGCAGGGAGAGCGCCGGGCTGTGCTCGTGGATCCGCACGCCCAGTTCCCGGCAGGCCCTCTTCAGCTCCCAGGCCAGTTTGGCGGGATGGACCAGGGCGACGCCCCGCCGGTCGTACAGGCCGGCGAGGAAGGTCGGCGAGTTCACGTGGGCGCGCACGCCCTCGGCGTCGAGGAGCTCGATGCCGTCGGCGAGTCCGTGGTCCTCCATCAGGCCGTGCAGTGCGCGCAGTTCGCCGACCTGGTGCGGTTCCGTGGCGAGGTCGATCTCCCCGGTGCGCTCGAACTCGCAGTCCAGGCCGTACCGGGCGACGGTGTCCTCGATGGCGTCGAGGTTGCGCGCGCCCAGTTCCTCGAGCCGGCGGATCTCGCCCGGCCAACGGGAGAGCCCGTTGGCGAGGCCGTGGGTGAGGGAGGCGGCGCAGAACCCGCCGTTGCGTCCCGAGGCGGCCCAGCCGACCTCCTTGCCCTCCAGCAGCAGCACGTCGCGGCCGGGGTCGCGCTCCTTGGCGAGCAGCGCGGTCCACAGTCCGCTGTACCCACCGCCGACCACCAGCAGGTCGCAGGTGGTCGCGGCGGTGAGGGCGGGCTCGGGGCGGGGCCTCCCCGGGTCCTCCAGCCAGTAGGCGACCGGCCGGGCCTCGGCGAGAGACTTGGTCCAACGGTTCATGGCTCCAGGGGCCATGAATCTCAACTCCCCACAGGATGTGTTGTGTTTACGCCTTCATGCGTTTTCGGCCGTTGCCCACGGCCATGGAGACCACGACGACCAGCACGGCGACCAGGAACATGGCCGTGCCGACGACGTTGATCTGCACCGGGGTCCCGCGCTGCGCCGATCCCCAGACGTACATGGGGAAGGTGACCGTGGAACCCGCGGTGAAGTTGGTGATGATGAAGTCGTCGAAGGAGAGCGCGAAGGCGAGGAGCGCGCCGGCCGCGATACCGGGCCAGGCGATGGGCAGGGTGACGCGGAGGAAGGTCTGCGCCGGTCCGGCGTAGAGGTCCTGCGCGGCCTGCTCCAGGCGCGGGTCCATCGACATCACGCGTGCCTTGACGGCGGTGACGACGAAGCTGAGGCAGAACATGATGTGGGCGATCAGCACCGTCCAGAAGCCCAGCCGCGCGCCCATGTTGAGGAACAGGGTGAGCAGCGAGGCGGCCATCACGACCTCGGGCATCGCCATCGGGAGGAAGATCAGCGAGTTGACCGCGCCGCGCGCCCGGAACCGGTAGCGGGCCAGGGCGAAGGCGGTCATGGTGCCGAGGACGGTGGCGGCGAGGGTCGCCCAGAGGGCGAGCTGGAGGCTGAGCGCCAGTGACGCGCAGAGCCCGTCGACGCCGCACGGCCGGGTCCAGGCGTCGGTGGAGAACTCGTTCCAGGCGTAGTTGAAGCGGCCCGCGGGGTCGTTGAAGGAGAAGACCGTGACCACGACGTTGGGCAGGAGCAGGTAGCCGAGCGTCAACAGGCCGAAGATGACGACCAGGTGGCGCCGGAACCAGGTGAGCGGGGCCATCAGACGAGGTCCTCCGTCCCGGAGCGGCGGATGTGGACGCTGACGACCACCAGGATCACGGCCATCAGGATGAAGGAGAGCGCCGCGGCGGTCGGGTAGTCGAGGACGCGCAGGAACTGGACCTGGATGACGTTGCCGATCATGCGGGTGTCGGTGGAGCCGAGCAGGTCGGCGTTGACGTAGTCGCCGCCCGCCGGGATGAAGGTGAGCAGTGTTCCGGCGACCACGCCGGGCATCGACAGCGGCAGGGTGACCTTGCGGAAGACGGTGGCGGGGCGGGCGTAGAGGTCGGCGGCGGCCTCGTGCAGCCGGGGGTCGATCCGCTCCAGCGAGGTGTAGAGCGGGAGGATCATGAACGGCAGGAAGTTGTAGGTCAGGCCGCAGACCACGGCCAGCGGCGTGGCGAGCAGGCGTTCCCCGTCGGTGAGGCCGAGTCCCGCGGTCACGTCGAGGACGTGCAGGGTGTTCAGCGTCTCGACCACCACTCCCCCGTCGGCCAGGATCGTCTTCCAGGCCAGGGTGCGGATCAGGAAGCTGGTGAAGAACGGCGCGATCACCAGGATCATGATCAGGTTCCGCCAGCGCCCGGCCCGGAAGGCGATCAGGTAGGCCAGCGGGTAGCCGAGCAGCAGGCACAGCACGGTGGCGGTGCCCGCGTAGGCGACGGAGCGCAGGAAGTGGGGCCAGTACTCGGCGAGCGCCTCCGCGTAGGTGGCGAACCGCCAGGTCACCTCGTATCCGGCCTCCAGGGATCCGGTCTGGACGGAGGTGGACGCCTGGTAGATCACCGGCAGCGCGAAGAACACCAGCAGCCAGAGCAGGCCGGGCAGGAGCAGCAGGTAGGGCGTGGACCGACCGCGCCGGCGCCGGGGCGTCGTCTGTTCCGCGGCGGCCGCGGGTGCGGGCGGCGGGGGTGGCGGGGGCGTCCCGGTGAGGGTGGCGGAGCTCATCCGGCCGCCTCCTTCGCGGTGCCGTCGGCAGCCCAGGCGTCCTCGGCCTTCTCGGCCTCGGCCCCCTTCTCGGCCTTCCCGTCCTTCCCGTCGTGCCCGTCGTGCCCGTCGTGCCCGTCGTGCCCGTCGTGCCCGTCGTGCCCGGTCTTCCCGGGATTCCCGGCGGTGGCCGGCTCGACCCGCTCGACCCCGGCCTCGATGTCCTGCGCGGCGTCCAGGGCGAAGGTGTGGGCGCGGTCCCAGTGCACGACCACCTCCGCGCCGGGCACCAGACGGGGGTCGCGGTCGACGTTCTGCGCGTACACCGCGAGACCCCGTCCGGCGGGGCCGTCGACCAGGTACTGGGTGGAGACGCCGAGGAAGCTCGCCTCGGCGATCACGCCGGTGACCCGGTTGCGGCCGTCGGGTATCCGCCCGGCCTCGTCCGCCAGGGCGAGCGCCGTCTTCTCCGGCCGCACGCCGACCAGCAGCCTGGCGCCCGTCCCGCCGGGGGCGGAGCACCGTCCGGCGGGGACGCCGAGCCTGCCGCCGCGGGTGTCGACGAGGATCTCGCCGCCGGCCGTGGAGACGACCTCGGCCTCGATCAGGTTGGAGGTGCCGAGGAAGTTGGCGACGAAGGTGGTGGCCGGGTTCTCGTAGAGGTCGGCGGGGGCGCCGAGCTGTTCGACGCGGCCGGCGTTCATCACGGCGACCGTGTCGGCCATGGTCATGGCCTCCTCCTGGTCGTGCGTGACGTGGATGAAGGTGATGCCGACCTCGGTCTGGATCCGCTTGAGTTCGAGCTGCATCCGCCGGCGCAGCTTGAGGTCGAGGGCGCCGAGCGGCTCGTCGAGCAGCAGCACCTTGGGGTGGTTGATCAGCGCGCGGGCCACCGCGACCCGCTGCTGCTGGCCGCCGGAGAGCTGGTGCGGCTTCCGGCGTGCGTGCTCGCCGAGCTGGACCAGGTCGAGCATGTCGCGGACCTGGTTCTTCACCGACCTGACGCCGCGGCGGCGCAGGCCGAAGGCGACGTTCTCGAAGACGTCGAGGTGGGGGAAGAGCGCGTAGGACTGGAACACGGTGTTCACCGGCCGCTTGTACGGGGGCAGCCGGGTGACGTCCTGCTCGCCGAGGTGGACGGAGCCGGTGCTGGGCTCCTCCAGGCCGGCGATCATCCGGAGGGTGGTGGTCTTGCCGCAGCCGGAGGCGCCGAGCAGGGCGAAGAAGGAACCCTCGGGGACGGTCAGGTCGAGCGGGTGGACGGCGGTGAAGTCGCCGTACGTCTTGCCGATGCCGCTGAGGCGGACGTCCCCGCCGTCGCCGGACGCGGAGGCGGAGGCGGTGCTCCCGGTGGTCTGTGGCACGTCACTCACGCCCCTGTCAGCTTGGCGAACTTGACTTCGTAGGCCGTCTCTTCCTTGTCGCTCAGGGAGCGGAAGGCCCGGGACTTCTCGGCCATGGCCCGGTCGGGGAGGATCAGCGGGTTCTCGGCGGCGTCCGGGTCGATCTCGGCCAGCGCCTCCTTGACGCCGTCGACCGGGCAGACGTAGTTGATGTACGCGGCGAGCCGCGCCGCCATCGCCGGCTGGTAGTAGTGGTCGATCAGCCGCTCGGCGTTGGTCTTGTGCCGCGCGCCGGCGGGGACGAGGAGGTTGTCCGTGGACGTCAGGTAGCCGCTGTCCGGGACGACGAAGTCGATCTCGGGGCTGTCGGCCTTGAGCTGGACGACGTCCCCGGCCCAGGCGAGGCAGGCGGCGAAGTCGCCGCTGGTGAGGTCGGCGGTGTAGTCGTTGCCGGTGAAGCGGCGGATCTGGCCCTTGTCGACGGCCTTCTGGAGGCGGGCCGTCGCCGCGTCGTAGTCGTCGTCGGTGAAGTCGCCGGGGTCCTTGCCCATGTCGAGCAGGGTCATGCCCATGGTGTCGCGCATCTCGGTCAGCATGCCGACCCGGCCCTTGAGCTTCGGGTTGTCCAGCAGGTCGGACACGGACCTCACCTCGACGCCGTCGAGGGCCTTCCTGTTGTACGCGATGACGGTCGAGATGCCGGTCCACGGGTACGAGTAGGCGCGGCCCGGGTCCCAGTCCGGCGAGCGGAACTGGGCGGAGAGGTTGGCGTACGCGGTCGGCAGGTTGGCGGGGTCCAGCTTCTGCGCCCAGCCGAGCCGGATCATGCGGGCGGCCAGCCAGTCGGTGACGCAGATCAGGTCGCGGCCGGTGTCCTGCCCGGCGGACAGCTGCGGCTTGATCTTGGCGAAGAACTCGTTGTTGTCGTTGATGTCCTCGCCGTACTTCACGCGGACACCGGTCCGCCGGGTGAACTCCTCCAGGGTGGGGTGCCGCGTCTCGCCCTCGTCGACGTCCATGTACTCGGTCCAGTTGGAGAAGCTGACCGTCTTCTCCTTCGCCGAGTGGTCGTCGGCGGCGGCCGCGC
>NZ_JACADT010000028.1:0-19681 GCF_013421635.1 Streptomyces sp. UH6
CCTGGGTGACCGAGGAGACGACGACGGTGCGCGCCTATGCCGTGACGGTGGGCCGGACCCGTCCCGCCGTGCCGGTGGAGCCGGCCTCACTGGTCCGGGCGGCCGCACGGCCGCCGTACGACGCGGTCTCCCCCGAGGGGCTGGCCGCGGTCCGGCTCTGCGCCGGCCAGGCGCTCTCCGTGGCCGAGCTGGCGGCCCTCCTCCAGCTGCCGCTCCAGGTGGCCAAGGTGGTGGTCGCCGACCTGCTCGCCGGCGGATTCCTGATCCACGCCATGCCGGACCGCTCCGCCGACGGCAGCGACCCCTCGCTGCTGGAGGCCGTGCTGGACGGCCTGCGCAACCTCTGAGGAACCCGCCGAGGGCGGAAGCGGCGTCTACCGGTGCCGTCAGTCGTCGAAGTCCACCGACGAGCACACCACGGCGTAGGTGGAGTAGCTGCCGTGCCAGGAGTTCCAGTGCGTGCCGGCGGCGATCACACCGCCGCCGTTGCAGTCGTGCCGGTCGTTGCCACGGCCGTGGTGGTCGCGGCCGTTGTGGTCACCACGCCCGTAGTGGTCGCGGCCGTTGTGGTCGCGGTCGTTGTCACGGCCGTTGTAGTGACGGTCGTTGTCACGCGCCTTGCCGTCGTCGCTGTGCTCGCGACCCTGGTCCTTGTTGTCCTTGTGCTCGTGGCCCTGGTCCTTCTGGTCCTTCTGGCCCTTGTGCTCGCGGGCCTCGTCCTTGTGGCCCTTGTCCTTGTGCTCCTGGTCCTTGTGGCCCTTGTGCTCGCGGCTCTCGTCCTTGTGACCCTTGTCCTTGTTGTCCTTGTGCTCGTGGCCCTTGTCCTTGTTGTCCTTCTGGCCCTTGTCCTTGTGGCCCTTGTCCTTGTTGTCCTTGTGCTCGTGGCCCTTGTCCTTCTGGCCCTTGTCCTTGTGCTCCTGGTCCTTCTGGCCCTTGTGCTCGTGGCCCTTGTCCTTGTGGCCCTTGTGCTCGCGGCTCTGGTCCTTCTTGTCCTTCTGGTCCTTCTGGTCCTTCTGGTCCTTCTGGTCCTTCTGGTCCTTCTGGCCCTTGTCCTTGTGCTCCTGGTCCTTCTGGCCCTTGTGCTCGCGACCCTCGCCCTGGTCGCTCTTGTGCTCGCGGCCCTTGTCCTGGTCGTCCTTGTGCTCGCGACCCTGGTCCTCATGGCCCTGGTGGTCACGGCTGTATTCGTGGGTGTGGTTCTGCTCGTGCGGCGGGTTGTCCACCGCCGAGGCCGTGCCCGCTCCGAGCGCTGCGGTGAGGACGAAGGTGGCCAGGACGGTGGCGGTGACGCGGCGTACGCGCATCGGTTCCTCCAGATGGACAGACGAGAGAGCGACCGGTCGAAATACCGGCCGCGTCGGACGAATTCCACGGGCCGCAGCCTCATGGCCCTCCCGGTCCCGGTATTCACCCGTGCGCGCCGGTTCGTTGCGCCGCTCGACGTCGCCGCCTCGTCTCAGGCGGAGTCCGTCCCTCGCGCCCACTCGTCCGCCAGCAACGCGTACCCGACCCCGTCGACCCAGCCCAGTTCCCGGTGCAGGGATTCCCGTACCGTGTACTGCTCGCGGCGCATGCCCAGCCGCTCCATCAGCCGCCAGGAGGCCTCGTTGCCTGCGAAGGCGTTGGCGCACACCCGCCGCAGCTTCAGCTCCTCGAAGCACACCCGCAGCAGTGCCCGGCAGCCCTCGGTGGCGTATCCGCGGCCGCCGAAGGCCGGATCGAGCACCCACCCCAGCTCCGCCTGGACGCCGCGCGCCTGGTCGGTGACCTCCCGCTGCGCCCAGGAGTCCTCCACCCGCAGGTAGAAGTCGCCGACGATCCGGCCGTCGCGCTCCGCCACCAGCGTGGTGGCCAGCCGTTGCGGGGCCGCCAGCAGTTCCCGCCAGTCGTCGAGATTCCGCGGCAGGAACGTCAGCCAGTGGGAGACCTCCGGCAGCCTCCGGTAGCGCCACATGGCCTCCGCGTCCTGCGGGGTGACCCGGCGCAGGCTGAGCCGCTCGGTGGCGAGCGGCCAGGGCAGGACGTCCAACGGGTCCGTCCCGGTGGGCGGGGTCTCGAACGTCACGCCGCCCGGCCCTCCAGCGCGTCCAGGGAAGCGGTCAGCAGGCCGAGGTCCGGGTCCCCGAAGGCCTCGCGGAGCCCCTGGAACGCGGCGACCTTCTCCGCACCGAACCGGCGGACATGGGCGGCGTACTCGTCGGGCGTCAGCAGGGACGTGGGCCGCGACTTGCTGTGGAACTTGTCCGCGTACATCACCAGCTTCTCTTCCGCGGTCTCCGCGACGTAGTCCCCGGGCGGCAGCGGAAGGCCCTGTCGGACGATGTCCTCGCGGGTGACGCCGACCCCCGTGTGGTGCGAGCAGAACCGCCGCAGCGACTCCGGCAGCCCGGCCTTCACCAGCGCCTCGTGACCGAGGATCCCATGCCGGATGTAGTTCTTGTGGTCCAGCACTCCGTCGTCCGAGTAGAGCCGGTAGACGCCGATGTCGTGAAGCAGGCAACCCGCTCTGACCAGCTCGAAGTCCACATCGAGCCGCGATGATTCGATCACGTGCTCGGCGATCCGCCAGACGATTTCGCAGTGTGTGTAGACCGACCGGAACGCCTCGGGGGTGGGCGCCCACTCCTCGTGCAGGGCGCGGATCTCTTCGGGCGACGGGATGCTCATCCGGGGAGGCTAACAACCCGTCCCGGCGCCCTGCCATCCGGTTCGCCGCCCGGCTCGCCCTCTCCCTCGGCCGGACCGGAGAGACGGTCCTGGAGGCCCCCCAAATCAACATTGGGGAGAATCTGGGGAGAATCGGCGGGCGGTCTACTCCCCCAGCACTCCGTCGAGGACGGCGCGCTCCTTTCTCCCGACCTCAGGCATGCAGTGCACGTAGTAACCGAGAGTGATGGCTGGGGAGGAATGCCCCTCACCGTTCGACGCCTGCGGCAGGAGAACGTGGAACTGCGCCGAACAGTCGAGGTGTACGCCGAGATGATCCGGCAGCTGGCCGTCGAGAACCAAGCCCTGCGGCGCCCGGCTGCGAACGTCTGCCCGCTGCCCGCCAGACCGGTCAGCCGGACCTGACAACGTCGCTGGCCTGCAGCGATCTGCGGCTGGTAGCACGCGTCGGGTGTGAGACGGCTGCCAGCAACGCCGATGCTCACCGCCGCCGTGAGCCGTCCCGCCCTACCGGTCGGACCCACCGGGGAGCCCAGTGGGACGGCCTCCGAGCCGGCTCGCCCTTTTGGACGGAGGCCTGGTGCTGCTGCCTGCGCGACGGTGTACCGACCTGGCGGCCGATGCGGGTGGGCGGCAGTGGGGCCTTCGCCCGCCCGGTCGACGGGCGGGCGGGAGTCGCCGGGTTTAGCCGGCGTGGCGGGTGAGGCGAACCATTGCCCGGTAGAGGGCGCCGGGGGCGGGGGCATCGGGCAGCGGTGGGATCGGGGCGTCGGGGGTGGCGTAGGAGCGGATCATGTGGGCGACCAGTCGGCGCCAGGCGTCCGGGGCGGCGTCGCCGGCGGCGTTGAGGACGCCGGCGTTGGCCATGAGCAGGATCGGCATGTCCCGGTCGGTGAAGTCCTGGCGCAGGTGGCCGGTGGCCTTGGCCCGGTCGATGAGTTCGAGGAAGCCGTTGTACGCCTCGGCTCGACGGGCCTCCAACGCCTTGGCGGCGGGGAACGTCATGGTGAGGACGTCGGCGAAGCCGCGGTCGGCGGCCTGCATGGCGCAGACGGCGTGGATGTAGCCGGTGAAGCCGTGCCACGGGTCGGGGTCGGTGAGGGCTTCGCGGGTGGCGGCGGCGTAGGCGTCCATGCGGTCGGCAAAGACGGCACTGATGAGCTCGTCTCGGGTGGCGAAGCGGCGCGACAGGGTCGCTTTGCCGACGCCTGCCTCCCGCGCGACGGAGGCCATGGAGACGCCGAGTCCTTCTGCGGCGAACAGTCGCCGGGCGGCAGCCAGGATGCGGTCGCGGTTGCGTTCGGCGTCCGCACGCAGGTTTTCTCCGGGCTGCTGGTCCGGGTCGTCGCCGCGGGCTGCTGTTGAGGCTGTCATGCCTGCACTCTACCTAAGTGGAACAACCGGCCCACTTCTGTTGTTACGCTTGACAACGTGGAAACGGGAAGGCCGTTCCACTTAACTGAGGAGTGGTGTCATGCGTGCTGTCACACTGAACGAGGTTCCCGCAGAGCCGGCCCTGGCCGAGGTCGATACCCCCCGTCCCGCGGAGGGCGAGCTGCTGGTGAAGGTGGCGGCCTCGTCGGTGAACGGATTCGACCTGTCGGTACTCGGCGGCTTCCTGCAGGGCATGATGGAGCACCGGTTCCCGCTGGTCGTGGGCATGGACTTCGCCGGCACCGTCGAAGCGCTCGGTGAGGGCGTGGACGGCTACGCGGTCGGCGACAAGGTCTTCGGTGTCGCACTGAAGCCCCACCTCGGCAACGGCGCGATGGCCGAGTACGTCACCACGCCCGCCGCCTTCGGTGTCGCCCCGGTGCCCGGGGGCCTGTCGATGGAGGACGCGGGCGCGCTGGGCCTGGCCGGCACCGCCGCGTTGAACAGCCTGGACGCCGCCGCCGTCGGCGAGGGCGACACGGTTCTCGTCTCCGGCGCCACGGGCGGCGTGGGTGCCCTGGCCGTGCAGCTTGCCGCCGCGCGCGGCGCGAAGGTGATCGCCACCGCCCGCCCCGGCGCGGAGGCCGACTTCGTCACCGGCCTCACGGACGCCGACATCAGCACGGTCGACTTCACCGGTGACCTGGCTGCCCGGGTCCGGGCCCTGGCTCCCGGTGGCGTGGACGTGGTCCTGCACCTGGCCGGCGACGGCGTCGAGCTGGCGGGGCTGCTGAAGCCCGGCGGCCGGATCCCCTCCACGCTGGGCCTCACGCAGGACGCCGTCGATGGCATCGACGTCACCGTCCACCCGGTCATGGCTGCCCCGGACCCGAAGACACTGTCCGCACTCGCGGCCGAGGCCGCCTCCAACACGGTGCGGGTGCCGGTCACCGCGACCTACCCCTTGGACCAGGTCGGTGAGGCGTTCGCCGCCTTCCGCGCCGGGACGCTCGGCAAGATCGCTGTCTCGGTCGCCTGACTCACGAGCAAGGACCCTCAGGAATCCTCATGGAACTCGGCGTCTTCTCCCTAACCGACATCTACCCCGGCGGCGCGGACACCGCGGCGAGCCGGACCGCCGACATCATCGACTACGGCATCCTCGCCGAGCAGCACGGGTTGGACGTCTTCGGCATCGGTGAGCACCACACCCGGCAGTTCGCCGTCTCCTCCCCGGCCGTGGTCCATGCCGCGATCGCGCGCTCGACGAAGCGCATCATGCTGACCACGACCGCCACTGTGCTGAGCGTGCTGGACCCCGTGCGGGTCTTCCAGGACTTCGCGCAGCTCGACCTGGTCAGCCACGGGCGCGCGGAGATCATCGCTGGGCGCAGCGCGTTCGCCGAGCCGTTCGCCCTGTTCGGCGAGGACATCTCCTCGCTGGACGAGCTGTACGGGGAGAAGCTCGGCCTGCTCCTGCGGCTGCGTGACGAGGAGCGGGTGACCTGGCAGGGACGCTTCCGCCCGCCGCTGCGCGAGGCGGAGGCCAACCCCCGGCCGTCCGGGGATCTGCCGGTGTGGGTCGCGGTGGGCGGCACACCGAGCAGCGCGGCGCGTGCCGGCCGCCTCGGACTGCCGATGGCGCTCGGCATCATCGGCGGCAGCATCGACCACGCCAAGCGGCTCGTCGACGTCTACCGGACGGCCGGGCGCGAGGCCGGGCACCCGGACGAGAAGCTGACGGTCGGTGTGACCAGCCACTTCTACGTCGGTGACACGACGGAACAGGCGCTCGAGGAGTTCTACCCCTACTACCGCCGCTACCTGGCCCCGGAGACCAACAACGGCCGCGGCTGGCGCGTGAGGCGCCAGGAGATGGCCGCGCTGGCCGGACGCCGCGGCGCGCTGATGGTCGGTGACCCGGGGCACGTCATCGCGAAGATCCTCGACCTCAAGGCCGAACTCGGCATCGACCGGTTCCTCGGCCAGGTCGACCTCGGCGGCATGCCGGCACAAATGGTCGGCGATTCCATCCAGCGGTTCGGCGACGTGGTCGCCCCCTCCGTCCGCCACGCCCTCGCAGCGTGAACACGGACCACCCCGAGCCACACGTCCGAGTCCTGAAAAAGGAAGCATCGTGAACGTCACTGTCTTCGGCGCCACCGGCGCCATCGGCCAGCTGACCGTAGCCGAACTACTGGAACACGGTCACCGGGTCACCGCCTACGCCCGCAATCCGCAGAAGGTCCCCGCCGCGTGGGGCGACCGGGTGCGGGTCGTGATCGGCGAGATGTCCGACAAGGATGCCATCGACCAGGCCGTTACCGGGGCGGACCTCGTGGTCAGCGCGCTCGGGCCGAGCATGGACCGCAGGGCCACCGGCACTCCGCTCGTGGCCGGCACCGGCCTCGTCCTCGACGCGATGAAGCGCCACGGCGTGCGCCGCTACGTCGGCCACGCCACCCCGGCGATTCTTGACCCCCACGAGAAGCCGACCCCCGTCACCAGACTGATCGCGTTTATGCCCCGCACCTTCATGCCGCGCGCCTACGAGGAGATCACCGGCATGTGCGGCCAGATCATGAACTCGGGCCTGGACTGGACGATCGTGCGCTTCATCGCCCCGAACAACAAGCCGAAGCAGCCCCGGGTTCGGGTCGGTTTCTTCGGCACGGACAAGCCCGGGTTCCCCGTCAGCCGCGCCGACATCGCCGCGTTCACGGCCCAGCAGGTCGAGGACAGGACGTACATCGGCCGGGCCCCCGCCATCAGTAACTGAACCCCGTACCGCAAGAAGAGAGATCCTCATGACCACCGCGATCATCGGTGCCACCGGCCAGCTGGGCACCCTCACCGTCGACGCCCTCCTCGAGCGCGGCGTCCCCGCGGGCGACATCCTCGCCCTCGGCCGCGACGCCGGGCGTCTGGCCGCCTTCAGCGAGCGCGGGCTGCGCACCGCCGTCATCGACCTGGACGACGTCGAGGGCACTGCCAAGACGCTCGACGGCGTCGAGAAGCTGCTCCTGGTCTCCTTCGGCGACCTCGGCACGCGCATCTCGCAGCACGGAAACGCCATCGAGGCCGCCCGCAAGGCCGGCGTCGGCCACCTGATCTACACGTCCGGCCTGGAGGCGCCGACCACGATCCTGCAGCTCGCCGCCGACCACAAGGCGACCGAGGAGCTGGTGACCGCCTCCGGCATCCCGGCGACCTTCCTGCGCAACGGCTGGTACACCGAAAACCACCTCCAGGACTTCAAGACCGCCCGCGAGCACGGCGTCATCGCCAACAGCATCGGTGAGGGCCGGATCGCCACCGCCCCGCGCAAGAACTTCGCCGAGGCCGCCGCCGTGGTGCTCTCCACCCCGGGTCACGAGGGCAAGGCGTACGAGCTGTCCGGCGACACCGCCTGGAACTTCGAGGAGTTCGCCGCCACCGCAGCCGAAATCCTCGGCAAGCCGGTCGCTTACCAGGCGCTCACCTCCGAACAGGAGCGCGAGCAACTCCTCGGCTTCGGCCTCGACGAGGGCACCGCCAGTTTCATGGTGACCCTCAACGCAAACCTGCGCGACGGCGCCATGGCCCCCACCTCCGGCGACCTGGCCCGCCTCATCGGTCACCCGACCGAGCCACTGGCCGAGACCCTGCGCACCTGGGCCTGATCCGCAGCCACCGGGTCGGGTGGCCGTATCGCCACCCGCCCCCTCGCCACTCCGCTCGCCCCGAGTCGCTACCCCCAGCACCACCACGGCCCCATCACTAGCTGCCCCGTATCCACGGGCCGATCGACAACCCCTCCCATTTCCACTCTGGAGTTCCCTTGTTCATCGCCTACGTCGTCCTCGCGGTCCTGCTGTCCCTGATGCTGTTCGGCTCCGCCCGTGGCGACATCACCCGCGACCCGAAGGTCACCGAGCAACTCAAGGCAGTCGGCGTGCCCGACAGCTGGTTCGTGCCCCTCGGCCTCGTCAAAATCGCGGGCGCGCTGGGTCTGCTCGCCGGCATCCTCTACCGCCCGCTCGGCATAGCGGCGGCGATCGGTCTCGTCCTCTACTTCGTGGGCGCCGTGGTCACGCACCTCCGAGCGGGCGACAAGAAGGGCGTCGGTGCGCCGACCGCCATCATGCTCGCATCGGCAGCCCCGCTGGTGCTGGGCCTGGCGACGATCTAGAAGCCTTCCACCCAGCACTCCCGACGGTGCGGACAGCGGATGCATACGCTGTCCGCACTGAGGCGTCTTCCCAGACATGAAGGCATCCATGGCTTTCCCCTTCGCCTGAAGCGATGCCTTGCAGATCTCCAATTGAGCGGTTCGATCGGTGGACAGCGGACAGATTGGAACCCTGTCCATAGCCTCTGTTCGTACGCCAGATCACCCGGCAGGGCGACGTCCCGGGGCAGTTCATCACGTGCTACGGCGAGCATCGGCTGGGTAGGAGGTTCGAGAGGCACACCACAGCACTACGGCGAATGAGCCTCGGGCACACGCCAAAGACGCAGTTCGGCTGTTTGACCGATTCGGCACTCATTGTCAGTGTCGCGTGCCATCCTCTCCTCAGGTTTCAGGCACGTCGGGAGGAGGCTGGGTGGCGACGGGACGTCCTCGGAAGGATCCGCGTGATCCGGTGCTGATCATGCGCGAGGCCGGACTTGTCCCCCTGGAACCGTATCCGGGAAGCGATAGGCCGTGGCGCTGCCGTCATGAAACGTGCGGCAGGGAAGTAACACCACGGCTGAGCAACGTTGCCGGGGGCCGCCAGGGCGGCTGTCACTACTGTTCGGGAACCGCGCCCATCCCTCCGGAGGAGGCGGTGGCGTTGATGCGCGCTGCCGGCCTGGAACCGCTGGAGCCGTACCCCGGGACGACGCCCCCGTGGCGCTGCCGTCATGTGGCATGCGGCCGGGAGGTCACACCTCGCTACTCCCACATCAAGCGCGGCGGCGGAACGGGCCGATGGTGCGCCTCCAACGCGCCGGTCGACCCCCATCAAGCTGCCGTGCTCATGAACTCGGCGGGTCTGGAACCACTGGAGCCCTACCCCGGCACGGATATCCCCTGGCCGTGCCGCTGCACGACTTGCGGCACGGTCGGAACCCCCACTCATGGGTCCGTCAAGCGCGGACAAGGTGGCTGCCGCCCCTGTGGACGCAAGAAAGCCGGACAGGGCATCAGCCAGGCATGGGCTCGACGCCGTGAACTGCCCCGCACGGACGGCGACCGGGCCACGATCGAGGCGAAGGGCTTCGATCTGGAACCGCTGGAACCTTACCCAGGCCCCACCGAGCCGTGGCGCTGTCGCCACCTCGGATGCGGCCGAGATGTCCAGATCAAGTTGAGCAACCTCAAGCGCGGCCTGCGAGCCTGTCCGTACTGCGCCCCTGCCCCCGGCGGCCGGCGTCGGTGGCCGGCCGACGAGGCCGAGGCTCTCATGCGCGCCGCAGACCTCGAACCGCTCGAACCGTATCCCGGGCGTCGCGACACGGCTTGGCGGTGCCGCTGCAACGACTGTGGTCATGAGACGTCACCGAGGCTGGGCGGCATTCTCGCGGGCCAGGGAGGCTGTCGACGCTGCGCCGACGCCAGAGCGACAGCGCGCAGAAAGACTGCCCCCGCCGTGGCCATGGCTGTCATGCGCGCTGCTGGGCTGGAGCCGCTGGAGCCGTATGCCACCTCGACGACCGCGTGGCGGTGCCGCTGCACAACCTGCGGCAACGAGGTTTCGCCGACGCTCATAAAGGTCCGTTCGGGTGGAGGATGCAAGTTCTGCGCCACGCACGGCATCGACCTTGCAGTGCCGTCGAAGGTCTACGTGATCACTCATCGCGAGTGGGACGCCGTCAAGATCGGGATCGGAGCGTGTACCGGCTGCACCTCCCGCCTCGTCCAACACGAGCGCCAGGGTTGGCGGCTGTACCAAGCCCGTGAGTTCGCGACCGGAGCGGCCGCGTACGACGTCGAGCAAGCAGTGCTGGGCCGGCTCCGTGAAGCCGGGCTCGTTCCCTTCGTCACGAGCGACGTCATGCCGAACGGGTGGACCGAGACGTGCTCTGCCTCCCGCATCACGGCAGCCGAGGTCTGGGCCATGGTCGACGAAGAGACCCGGAGCATTGAGAAACCCTACGTACCTCGAGCGGGCGGCCGGCCCAGCGCCTCGGTCCTCATCGACGCGGAAGCCGCAGCCGCCGAGATGCGGGCGTGTGGGTACGAGCCACTCGTACCGTATCCCGGTCGCACCAACGCGACTTGGCCTTCGCGCTGCACGATCTGCGGACACGAAGGCCGTCCGACGTTCAACGCCGTCCGCAACGCGGGGCAGCGCTGCCGCGTCTGTCGAGTGAAGGAGACGCAGGCAAAGCGCTCTGCCAAGAACGCGCCGAAGGCGGCCCAGACCATGCGCGCCGCCGGACTCGAGCCGTTGGAGCCCTACCCTCGCAGCGCAACACCTTGGCGGTGCCGCTGCACGACGTGCGGCCGTGAAACCAGCCCCACCTACTCCAACGTCAACGCCGGTTCGAGGGGCTGCCGGTTCTGTGGCCGCAACTCGGCTACCGACGAGGAGGCGTCCGCCGAGGTACGAGCGGCCGGATTCGAACCGCTGGAGCCCTACCCAGGGAAGACCACCGACAGATGGCGCTGCCGCTGTAGATGCAGTATGGACCTCATCCTCACACTGACCAGCATCAGGAGAGGCCGCACCATGTGCGGCGCGTGCTCCAGCGGCGCGACTCTGTCGCCGTCGGTCGCCACAGGAAAAACCTCGGCAATGGTTGCAACCGTCCTGGGGCGTGACCAAACCTGAGCAGGAGCTCTCGCGTGAGCGAGTCTACGACCCCCGCCGCCGACGTGCCCGAGCCTTCCCCCGGCAACCGCAAGTGCAAGGCACCCGAGGGCTGCGAACGCGACCGAATCGGCCGGCTCGACTGGTGCAACAAGCACTACCAGCGGATCCGGCGCAACGGCGACCTAGTGCGCCGCAAGACCGGCCCGAAGACCACGAAGAACACCATGGCCCGCTGCACGCGGTGCAACCTGGCCTTTAAGGCAACTAGGCACAAGGTAGACGCCCAGGAGGCTGGCCGCCCGGTCTACTGCTCGAGGGACTGCCAGAAGGCCGCGAACCTGGTGACACTCCCGTGCGCGGCGTGCGGGAAAGATGTCGTCCGCCGGAAGGCCGACGTACGAGGTAACCGCGTCTTCTGCGACGCCGAATGCCGCGGCAAGGCGTCCAAGCCCAAGACCGGCATCGCCAAGCCGTGCGAGCACTGCGGGCACGACTACTACGTCAAGAAGGCGTTGATCAAGACCAGCCGGTATTGCTCGGTGGACTGCAAACAAGACGCCTCCGCCGTGGAGAAGGTCACTCGGAGCTGCGACCACTGCGGCACCTCGTACACCCGCTCGGCGTCGATGGCGGGCCGCTTCTGCTCCCGGCAGTGCGGCTACGACGCCAAGCTCGGCACGGGCGCCGGCTACATCAACGCCGACGGCTACCGCGTGATCTCCCAGGGCGGCGGTAAGCCGGCGAAGCCCGAACACCGCCTCAAGGTCGAGGAACTCCTCGGCCGCTCCCTGTTGTCCACCGAGACGGTGCACCACGTCAACGGCATCCGCCATGACAACCGCACTGACGGCCCCCTGGTGATGGATGAGCGCGGCCGCCTGCGGTCCGGAAACCTCGAACTGTGGTCGCATGCCCACCCTCGAGGCCAGGAGGTAGGTCCGAAGCTGGACTACGCTCGGGGCCTGCTCGCCATGTACGGCACTCCAGGGGAACGTCAGCAATACGCCGAGCACGCCCGGAACTTCACGGCTCTGCCCAGCGAAGAGGACACTGAGCCATTTCCATCTTGATCAGGCGGCGAGTTCAAGGGCGACCACGGCTCGGACAATGGCGGTGATCCGGGTGGTGCTGCAGCGGAGCTGCCGCAGGAGCCGCCAGTATTTGAGGGTGGCTATGGCACGTTCGCCGAGGCCGCGGATCTTGGCATGATCGCGGTTGTGAAGGCGGCGCCAGCCGCGCTGATTCTTGCCCCGGAAGGGGACGCGGACCGCAGGTCCTGCGCCCTGGTACGCCTTGTCGGCCCAGCATTTGACGGCATCGGCGGCGAGGGCGACGGGAATGCCGTGGGTCCGGGCCGCGGTCAGATCGTGCACGGCCCCGGGTAGCGCGTCCGAGGCCCAGATGAGACGGCCGGCTGGATCTGCGAGGACCTGCACGTTCATCTCGTGGTGCTTTTTCTTCCCCGAGTAGTACGGGCGGTCGGCGGCGATGCGGTCGATCGGCAGTACGGTGCCGTCGAGGATCACATACGCCTTCTTCCGAACGGTCTCCATAGCCTGTTCCGGCGTGGGCGCGAGGGCGGCCAAGAGGTCGACGGCCTCGCGTATGTAGCGGTAAGCCGTGGCGATCCCAATGCGGAAGCCTGCTGCGAGGCGCGCGTAGGTGTCGCCGCAGCGCAGGTGAGCGATGACGAGCAGGGCCTGTCGGCCGCAGGTCAGGCGACGCCAGCGGGAGCCGATGCGGCGGCGGTGACCTGCGAGAAGACCGGAGAGGTGGCGCAGGATGAGGCTGGACGGACGGTGGCGGACGGGTATGTGAGCAAGAGATAGCTCCTGGCGGACTGGTGATCTTGGTCGTGAACCCGTCTACCTGGAGCTTTTCTTCATCTACGCCGCTGGGACCGCACACTCAACCTTCCGTCAGGTCGAAACAGCTCAGTACGTCAGCCACTCCGTGTCGGGGATCAATGCCTCGATCATTTCGTGGCCTTGCATGGCCCAATGAGGCGCAAGGAACACTGGGCGACAGCGGGCGTGGTCTCCGTTCTGCTGGGAGCGCAGGACCAATCCCAGGCTGAGGAGATACGGCTCCCCGCGGGGCCCGAAGCGCAGGCCATCGACGTATTCGGGCAGCGTCGGATCGTCAAGTGTTGACGCGATCTGCTCGATCCAGGGTTCGAGTTCCGACGGCAGCCGACCAACCAGAGGGACACCATCGAGACTGACCTGCGGGCCCCGGCAGGCGTCGACAGCTACTGCAGCAAGGGTCTGAGTCTCCTGGTCGTAGTAGGTGTCGATACCAACCTCGTCGAAGGGAAACCAGCGCGCGTACCTCTTGGTGTCCCATGCCGTGATCGGCTTGCCCAGAGCGGCTGAGACTTTCTCCTTGCTCTGACCGAACCGTATGGGTCCCACGGACTGCAACGGAGCCCATGCCCATGCGGGACGCTCCTCGTCCCGGACGAACCTTTCCGCCCACCAGCCCAACGAATCCACCCCTGATCGAAACGTCCGTGCAGAAGGCATTCTCGCAATGTGCTGCGAGCGGCTCCAAGCGCCTGGCCCTGGGCGGCGTACGGATCGGAAGCGCGGGCAGCGGCCGCTTCGCCCTCACCTCGATGGGCGCCACGGCACCATCACGATCACCCCTGGCATCCTCGTCCTTCGCCACGCCTCAGCGTGAGGATGAAAAAGGCTCACTGACTCCTGAACGCTGTCAGGCCTGTTGGGGGCCCGCTGTGGGAGACATCGAGCTGCTAACGGCCCTCACCCAGCTGTCCAAATCGGTCCACTACGCCGAGTCTCAACTGCCCGACCGGATCACCCCCTGCGGCGAAGCTTCTACCGGGGGCGCACCATGTCACCGGGATAACCGTAATCGCCTGACACCTCGCCGGATTCAGGAACGTATGTGAATCCGCGCTTAAGCCACACTCTGTACAGTTCCCGGTCCCACGCAGACAAGATGATCTCTTGAGATTCTTGTGGTCCAGCACTCCGTCGTCCGAGTAGAGCCGGTAGACGCCGATGTCGTGAGGCAGGCAACCCGCTCTGACCAGCTCGAAGTCCACGTCGAGCCGCTATGATTCGATCAAGTGCTCGGCGATCCGCCACACGATCTCGCAATGGGTGTGGACCGACCGGAACGCCTCGGGGGTGGGCGCCCACTCCTCGTGCAGGGCGCGGATCTCTTCGGGCGACGGAATGCTCATCCGGGGAGGCTAACAACCCGTCCCGGCGCCCTGCCATCCGGTTCGCCGCCCGGCTCGACCCCCTCTCCCCGCGGGCCGGAAGAAGGGGTCCTGGAGGCCCCGGAATCAACCCTGGGGTGAATCTGGGGAGAATCGGCGGGAGCGCGTGAAAGCCGCCCTTCCGCGCCGCCGTCCACTGCCGGGTGTAGGTGTTCCACGCGCTCGCCGCGAGAGCGTTTCCGTACCGCGTCGTGAGCAGGAGCGAGACCTTCTTCCTCTGCCCGCCCGCATCGGGCCTCCCCCACGGCAGCTCAACCTCCATCGGCGGGAACTCCGCGATGTGCCGCTTGAGCTCTTCGGCCACCGTCCGAGGCAGGTAGCACCTCCGACAAGCCGGAGGGCCGCCACCGCCGTGCTCACGTCGCAGCGCTGAGACGGCGAGTTCCGGCGGCACCAAGGAGTCGGTACGGACCGGCGCAGCGGACCACGGCCGCAGGCCCCCGCTGCGCATCGCCGCTCCACCGCACGGCCCGGCATCCTCCGATGTCGGGCCGACGTCCCCTCCGCGGCGCTCCCCGACGGGCTCGCTACAGGGGCCTCGCTACAGGGGCCTCACCCTGCCGTGGTGATCGGTGCTCCGGGCCCCAGCGGCAGGTCCAGGCCGTAGAAGAGGGCCAGGACGGCCAGCCAGGCCACCAGGAAGGGGACCACGAAAACGGCCAGCCGGGACAGAACGGTGCCGAGTTTGGCGTCCGGCTCGTAGCGCCGCAGGATCGTCAGCATCAGGAACACATACGGATTGAGCGGGGTGATCATCTGGGTCGCCGAGTCGCCGATACGGAAGGCGGCCTGCGTCACCGCCGGTTCCATCCCGAGCAGGAGGAAGGCCGGCACGAACACCGGTGCCACGAGAGACCACAGTGCGGATCCGGAGGTGACGAACAGGTTCAGCACGCAGACCAGCAGCACGAACACCACCAGTCCCCAGAAGCCGGTCAGCCCGGCCGACTCCAGCAGGGAGGCGCCCTCCACCGCGAGCAGGGTGCCCACGTTCGACCAGGTGAAGACTCCGATGACCTGGGCGATCACCAGGATGAGGACGATGTAGGCCGACATACCGGTGATCGACTCGGCCATCATGCGCGGGACGTCGTCCGCCCGTCGCACGGCGCCCACGACGCGCCCGTACACCACTCCGGCCAGCAGGAAGGCGACGAACAGCAGGGGTACGACGCCGTCCAGCACGGGCGACGGCACCAGTGCGCCGCCCTCACCGCGCAGCGGCGAGCCGGGCAGCAGCCAGAAGCCGACCACCACGGCCGCGTACGCCAGCACGACGGCGCCGGCCCACCGCAGACCGCGTCGCTCGGTGGCGGTGACCTCGAGCGTTGCGCGGTAGCCGCCGTCCGCCGTCGGCCCCGTGTCCTGCGACGACTTCGTGCCGTCCTCGTCCGCGGACTCCGGCGTCGTGCTCTCCACCGGCGCGGGCATGCGCGGCTCCAGGACACGGGAGATCAGGAATCCGCCGATCAGGGCCAGCACCACGCTCGCGGAGGCCGTGAAGAAGTAGTTCACGAGGATGTGCGTGGGCGCGTCCTCGCCGCCCGGCAGCACCTGCGCGGCCTTCTCGGTGATGCCCACGTACAGGGCGTCCAGGGCGCCCACCGTGAATCCCGCCGCGTAGCCCGCGCAGACGCAGGCGAAGCCGCCGATCAGACCGGCTATGGGGTTGCGTCCGCAGCCCTTGAAGACCAGCGCCGCGAGCGGCGGGATGATGAGGATGGCGACGTCGCTCATCATGTGCCCCTGGGCCGCCACGAAGGCGACCAGGTACGGAACCAGGGCGCGGGGCGCCCTGCCGATCGAGATCCGGACCGTGGACTCCAGCAGGCCGGTCTGCTCCGCCACACCGACCGCGGCCATCATCAGCAGGACGGTGCCCAGGGACGGGAAGCCCGTGAAGTTGGGGATGAAGTTCTCCAGCAGCCACCGCACCCCTTCACCGGTGAAGAGCCCCCGCACCTCCAGGGTGTCGGAGGTTCCGGGCACGGTGACGGTGGCGCCCGCCCAGTGCAGAAGGGTGGAGACGACACCGAGCAGCAGGAGGAGGAAGACGAAGAGCAGCACCGGGTGCGGGAGCTTGTTGCCCGCCCGCTCGATGCCGCCGAGGACGCGGTCGAGGAGCGGTCCGGCCGGGCCGTCGGCCGTCCGCCGTTCCTTCGTGAGCAGGTCTCTGCCGGTCATCGGCCGCCTCCCGACTGGTCGAGGGTGTCCTTGCGGACGGCGCCGCGCTGGGCGACGAGCACCACGTGCCCGGGATCGGCGAGGACGCCGATGTCGGCGAGCGGATCACCGTCGCACAGGACGAGGTCGGCGTGGAGGCCCTGCCTCAGCGTGCCGGTCTCGGCCTCCAGGCCCAGCAGTTCCGCCGCGGTGCGGGTGCCGGCGACGATCGCGTCCATCGGCGTCATGCCGAGCGACACCAGGTGGGACAGTTCCCGCAGGTTGCGTCCGTGCGGGACCATCGCGGCGTCGGTGCCCATCGCGATGCGCACGCCCTCCGCGATCGCCGCGGAGATGTTCTCGCGGGTGATCTCGGACCAGCGGAGCTTCTTCTCGTAGTGGAACGGCTCCATCGTCGACTTGTCGATTCCGTCGAACACCGTGGACAGCGTGGGGACCAGGAAGACGCCGTTCGCGCCTGCGAGGTCGCGGGCCTCGGCGGTCATGCCGTAGCCGTGTTCCACGCTGGTGACCCCGCCGCGGATGGCGTTGAGGATGCCGGCGGTGCCCTGCGCGTGTGCGGCGACGGGACGGCCGCCGTGACGGTCCGCCTCCTCCACGACGGCCCGGATCTCCTCCACGGTGAGGCCCTCGTCGTCGGGCTGGTCGTACGGGCTGGACATGCCTCCGGTCGCACAGAGCTTGATCACGTCGGCGCCCGCCCGCAGCAGCCGGCGTACCGCCACCCGCACCTCCTGCGGCGAGTCCGCGAGTTCGCCCACGCCGGAGCTGGGGTCGAAACCGCAGTCGGTGTGGAAATCGGCGTGGCCGCCGGTGTGGCTGAGGATCCGGACGGCGGTGTGCAGGCGCGGCCCGGCGGTGAGCCCGCGGGCCACCGCGTCGCGGAACCCCGCCGCGAGCCCGCCGAGGTCGCGGGCGGTCGTCACCCCGGCGTTGAGCGTGGCCCGCATCCGGGCCGCCGTGTCGAACACCGACACCGTCGGGTCGTCCGCGTAGCGGCGCACCATCTGTCGCGCGGACTCCACCCCGAGATGGACGTGGGCGTCGACGAACCCCGGGAGCAGCGTGCGCCCGGCCGCGTCGATCACCCTGGCCCGGGCGGGGCCCTCGGGCGCTCCGGCGGCCGGCCCGGCGTAGACGATCAGGCCGTCGTCGTCGACGTCGAGCACGGCGTTCTCGACGGGTGCGGCGCCGGTGCCGTCGATCAGTCGCGCTCCGGTGATACGGAGGGAGGAGGCTGTGGGCAACGGTGCGGGAGAGAGACAAGGTGCGGTCATAGCCGGACACCCTCAAGATCCCGGGTTACGAACCGGTAAAATCGCCGGAATCATTCAGACCACATGTGTCTGCGCAGGATTCGGAGCGCCCATGAGAACGCAGCAAACGGTCCGCCCCGACGATCTCGACCTCGCCATCGTGCACGCGCTGCAGATCCGGCCGAGGGTGCCCTGGACGAGGCTCGGCGAGGTCCTCGGCGTCGATCCGGTCACGGCCGCCCGCCGCTGGGCCCGGTTGGTGGACGCGGGAGTCGCCTGGGTCGACGGCTACCTCTCCCCCGGTCACGACGACGGCGTCTACGCCCATCTGGAGATCGACATGGGCGGCACACCGCGCGAGGACACGCTGCGTCTGCTCGCACACGACCGGCACATCCTCAGCCTCAAGCAGACCACCGGCGGGCGCGACCTGCTCGCCATCGTCGGCGCGAGCGACCTGCACGCCCTCTCGCAGCTCGCGGGGGAACGCATCGCCCGTCTGCCCGGGATCCGGGCCACCCGCGTCCACGTCATCACGGCGGCACCGTTCGAGGGCGCCGAGTGGCGGCTCGACGTCCTGGACCGCGCCCAGCGTGACGCTCTGGCGCTCCCGCACGAGGAGGCCCCGGACGCTCCCCTGGGCCCGCTGGACCGACGCATCGCGCTCGCCCTGGGCACCGACGGCCGGATGCCGCTGGAGGCCCTCGCGCGCGCGGCGGACACCAGTGTCTCCACCGCACGCCGCAGGCTCCGGGTCCTCACCGGCAACCGGCGCCTGTCGCTGCGCTGCGCCCTCGCCCGGCCGCTCACCGGCTACCCCGTGTCGGTCGTCTTCTTCGTCTCCGTTCCCGCCCGCCACCTCGACGACACGGTCGCCGCGCTCCGTACCCTGCCCGAGCTGCGCATGTGCAGCATCACCTCAGGCCCCGCGAACCTGGTGCTCGACCTCTGGGTGCGCGCGTTGTCGGACGTGCACATGCTGGAGGCGCACCTGGAGAACCGGCTGTCCCGTCAGGAACTGCGCGTCGTAGAGCGTGCCGTCGTCCTGCGCACGGTCAAGCACGTCGGCCGCGTTCTCGACCACCAGGGCCGGAGCGCCGCCGTGGCTCCGCTCAACTACTGGGACGCGCAGGCGGGTTGACGTCGCGGGACGACGCCCCGGCCTGATCGCGCTCGCACAGGAACGCCGTCGCCGAACACGCCGCCACCCGCGGCATCGACCTCCCCGTCGTCCACCGCACCCCCGGCAGCCACGCCTTCACCGTCCAGCCCCGCCGCTGGGTCGTCGAACGCCCCCTCGGCCGGCTCACGCGCCAGGCCGGCTGAGCGGAGGCGGCACGCGGCACGCGGCACGCGGCACGCGGCACGCGGCACGCGGCACCACCTTCGCACGAGCTACCTCGACCGGGTCCCGTCCTGGGCGGACACCGCGTCGGAGGCGAGGAGCAGGTTGAGGGCGCTGTCCGGGCGCGTCGACAACTCGTCCCAGGCACCCTCCTCGACGACGCGTCCGCCCGCGAGGACGGCGATGCGGTCGGCCCTGCGGATGGTGGCCGCGCGGTGCGCGATGACGACCGTGGTGCGGTTCTCCGTGCGGAGGGCGGCGGCGAGAGCGGCGTCACCCGCGTTGTCCAGGTGTGCGGTGGACTCGTCCAGGACCAGGATCCTCGGCCGGGCCAGCAGCGCCCGCGCCAGGGCGATGCGGGCGCGCTGTCCTCCGGAGAGCGTGGCGCCCCGCTCACCGACCAGGGTGTCGAGCGGGGCGATCCGGTCGACACCGCACAGCCGCGCCGTCCGCCGGAGCAGGCCGTCGTCCGCGTCGGGCGCCGCGAGCCGCAGGTTCTCGGCGAGTGTGCCGTGGAACAGCGGCGCCTCCTGCCCCACGAGGGCGACCGCCTGGCGCAGTTCGGGATCGCTCACGTCGCGGAGGTCGACGGGGTCACCGTCGGCCGGTGTCAACTGGACCGTCCCCCGGGACGGGTCCCAGAAGCGGGCCAGCAGATGGGCGCAGGTCGACTTGCCGGCTCCCGAGGCGCCGACCAGGGCGAGGGTCTGTCCGGGCGGGACGGTCAGATCCAGGCCGTCCAGTACGGGCCCCGCGCCGTAGTCGAAGCTCACGTCGCGCATCCGTATCCCCAGCGGGCCGGACGGCAGCGGGCGAGGGGCCG